>CAIVAH010000138.1 GCA_903903765.1 uncultured Methylococcaceae bacterium | reverse complement strand
TCTGAATAACCCAGCGCCAAGAGGGCTTGCAATATCTCGCTACTTGCTTCAACTGTCAATTTACCTGTACTAGGTACATGAGGTCCACGACATAAATCTGTAAATCCACCTTGCTCATACAACGATAAATCTTCGTCGGAAGGAATAGACTCGATTAATTCTGCTTTGTAATTTTCACCGAGATCTTTAAAGAACTTAACCGCTGCATCTCTGCTAAGCACAGAACGATGTATAGCATGATCTGCTTGTGCTAATTGCTGCATTTTAGCTTCAATAGCCGTTAAATCTTCAGGTGTAAAGGCTCTGTGGTATGAAAAATCATAATAAAAGCCATTTTCGATGACGGGCCCAATGGTAACTTGAGCTTCTGGAAATAATTGTTTTACAGCATGTGCCAATAAATGCGCAGTTGAATGTCTTATAACATCAACGCCTACTTCGTCTTTTGCTGTAATTATTTGTAAAGAGGCATCTTCACTGATTAAAGTGCTAGCATCAACTAAGACATCATTAACGCGACCGGCTAAAGTTGCTTTTGCTAATCCCGCACCAATTGATTGTGCAACATCAAGTACTGTAACTGCGTGATCAAATTCACGACGTGAGCCATCAGGAAGAGTAATTACTAACATTATTTAAATTTTAATTGCCACAATAAAAAAAGCACCGCTTAAGCAGTGCTTTAATGTCTGGTAGGCACGATTGGACTCGAACCAACGACCCCCACCATGTCAAGGTGGTGCTCTAACCAACTGAGCTACGCGCCTGAAGTTAAAATAACCTCAATAACCTGCTATTATACTGAGAGCTAAAATATTAGCAACCCTTAAATAAAGGCAGATAATTAATCGACTACCTTTTTTTATATTCTTTGGGATGAGACTCAATTTTTAACGTCGTAGCCTCAGGTTCATTTCTTTCTAAGCCGGCAAACTCAAATAATAAATCTAATTCTTTATCAGTTAGTTCGTAAAAGGTACACGTTTTTAAGCGCTCCGGCAACACCACAGGCCCATATCTTACTCGAGTTAATCGACTCACAACCAGTTCCTGAGACTCCCACAAGCGCCTTACCATACGGTTTCTACCTTCACTAACAATCACGTGATACCACTTATTAGCGCCTTCACCACCATAAAAATGAATTTCATTAAATTTTGCTACGCCATCTTCTAACTCAACACCCTTTTTTAAGGTTTCTAAGGTAGCTTCTGAAACATCTCCCAATATACGCACTGCATATTCACGCTCAACTTCAGTAGAAGGATGCATTAATTTATTGGCTAATTCACCATTATTAGTAACCAATAACAAGCCTGATGTATTTATATCCAATCTTCCTACTGAAATCCATCGCGCAGTTGTTAACTTAGGCAATTGCGTAAAAACTACCGGCCTGCCTTCGGGATCACGACGGGTAACAACTTCTCCAGTAGGCTTGTGATAAAGTAAAACGCGTGTTGGTTGTATTGCAAATTTTTCCCAATTAACAACCCTCTCATTTAATTGTAAATAATCACCGGCTTTTAATTTGTCACCTAAAGCCACTACTTTACCGTTTAGTTTGAATCGTCCTTCCGTTATCCAGCGCTCTATTTCTCTTCTTGAACCAACACCACCGCGCGAAAGTACTTTTTGAATGCGCTCACCCTCAGCATTTATATCAACTTTAGTTTCTACAACCTTATCCGCTTGTTTCTCAAAATCAGGTTTTTTTATAGTGCGTTTAGGTTGCTTATGAACATCTTCCTTTGGCTTAACACGCTCTTGATGTCTACGTTGCTGCTTAGGCGACTTAGTGATTTTTTTGGTTGTATCACTGGATTTACCTTGATTAGGCTTATTATTGTTCACTTGTTACCTGTATTGATTGTTGCGCATTATCCTTTAAGTCTGCTAGAGATTGAATCTCTCCCATGGTGGGCAATTCACTTAAAGATGAAATATTAAAATAATCTAAAAAGTCTTTAGTTGTCCCATATAAACCCGGTCTACCAGGTACTTCTTTATGAGCCACAACCTTAATCCATTCGCGTTCTAACAAGGTCTGCATAATACTTGAACTAACCCCTACCCCGCGAATATCTTCTATATCTGCACGCGTTACAGGTTGCTTATAGGCAATAATAGCTAATGTCTCAAGCAACGCTCTTGAATATTTGGGCGGCCTCTCTTCAAATAATCTGGACACCCATTGCGACAAATCTTGCTTAACTTGAAAACGATAACCGCTGGCAACACGCTTTAACTCAATAGGACGCGTCATATATTCTATGGCTATCGCTTCAATAGCAGATTCCACCTCTTTTATATTTGGCCGCTCTAACTCTGGGAAAACTTCTAGTATTTGCTTAGAAGTCATGGGTTGTTTAGCTACAAATAAAATCGCCTCAACTATACGCTGTGTATTCACATTAAAATTAATTTGCTGACTAATGGCTGCATATGTTTCACTGACTGGTTTTTCTTGCTGTCTTAATGGTTTTCTAAATTTTCCAAAAGGCCTAAGCCTGACTATTCTGGCTGATTGTTGCACAACCAGTAAGGGTTCGATTTCAGTTTCGGGTAAAACTATATCATTACTAGCTTCTGCCGCTTTTGGAACTTGTTCAACTTTAGGCTTTGTAGATTTTTTAGATGATCGTTTTACCGGTGGCAAAACCGGAACCTCTAATTCTGATTTCTGCAAAGGGTTCTGATTGGGTAATTTCGATAAGTCCTTCTTTTCCGAGTTCGAGGATTGCCAGAAACGTGACAACGATTCCGTGTCGACCTTCTTTTCTGATAAATAATTTAGAGAAAATGAGACTATTTTCTCCTTCAAGTTTTTCCAAAATGGTTGCCATTCGTTCACGGACAGATAAAGCTTCTTTAGTTATTTGGTGGTGACTCAGTTGCTCAACACGTTTTAAAACATCTTTAAAGGCGAGCAACAACTCTTTTAGTTGCACATCAGGTAATTGCTGCTTAACACTTAATACTGAAGTATCTACATCAATGCCATAAACATCACGCTCTACTCTGGGCAACAAATCTAATTCTTCAGCAGCAACTTTAATTGATTCATATTCTTGTAATCGACGAATTAATGTAGCACGGGGGTCTTCCTCATCCTCTTCTTGCTCACTTTGTCTTGGCAATAACATTCTAGACTTGATTTCTGCCAATAATGCGGCCATCACTAAATATTCTGCCGCCAACTCCAAGTTCAACACATCCATAATCTGTATGTATGAAATATATTGGTGCGTAATTTGTGCAATGGGGATATTAACAATATCCAAATTTTGACGCCTAATTAAATACAATAATAAATCAAGCGGCCCTTCAAATAACTCAAGAAACACTTCCATTGCATCTGGCGGAATATAAAGATCAACGGGTAATTGACTGTAAGGTTCACCATTAACGATAGCAAAAGCACTTTCAGTGACAATCTGTTGTTCTAGAATTTCTTCCATTACAAGTAACTATTACAGACCCGCAATAGAAAAAAATAAATTTTGTGCTAAGTAAATGGGATAAGCCAAAATAAGATCCAATATTTTAAAATACAATAAGGCGATCAACAAAATAAAGCCGTAGCGCTCCAACTTATTGTATTGCCAAGCCCAATAATGCGGTAATATTCCAGTTAATATACGACTGCCATCTAAGGGGGGTATGGGCAATAAATTAAGCATAGCCAATACCAAATTAATTGATATCCCTGCAACCCCAGTGTATATAAGGGGATGAGCAACAGCTTCAAATCCTCCGCCAATAATAACGCCAACCCGCGCAATTAGAGCCCAAAATAAAGCCATTAATAAATTAGAAACTGGCCCTGCTAGCGCGACAACCGCCATATCATGTAATGGCCTTTTGAAATTACGTGCATCCACTGGCACCGGTTTTGCCCAACCAAAAATAAATCCTGTACCGGTTACCAACAATAAACCTGGCAAAATAATGGTACCCACTAAATCAATATGCTTAAGAGGATTTAACGTCAATCTACCCAAAGAGGCAGCGGTTCTATCACCGTATAATTTTGCGACCCAACCATGCGCCACTTCGTGGACCGTTATTGCAAAAATAACGGGCAAAATCCACACGACTATACGCTGAACAAGGCTTAATTGATCCATATAAATCCAATAATTTTTAAGTTAACATAGGGGCAAGACCTTTGCCTTGCCGTATGATTTCAGCGCCCTGATCAGTAAATTCAATCATGGTGGTTATTTCGTGCTCAATAATTCCAGCATCAATGACCAAATCAATTTCACGCTCAAGTCGATCTCTAATTTCATAAGGATCGGTCATTGCTTCAGTCTCACCAGACAAGACCAAAGTAGAACTTAATAAAGCCTCGCCCAATTCTTGCACCAACAACTTAACGACACGATGATCAGGTATTCTGATACCAATTGTTTTTTTCTTGGGGTGTTGTAATCTTTTCGGTACCTCACGAGTAGCTTCTAAAATAAACGTAAAAGCACCTGGAGTTAAAGCCTTAATTAAGCGATGTGCATCATTACTCATTTTAGTAAACATTGACACCTGAGTCAGATCATTGCACACAAGCGTAAAATTATGCTTGTCATCTAACTGTCTAATTCGTTTGATTTTATCTAAGGCCTGTTTATCGTCTAATTGACACGCTAAAGCGTAAGATGAATCTGTTGGATAAGCAATAACACCACCTTTTCGAATAATTTCTACCGCACGATGTATTAATCGTAGCTGCGGATTCTCTGGATGGATTTCAAAAAACTGTGACATGATGAACAGTTGCATTTAATAAAAACATGTCACATTATAACTTACAAAGACTAGTACTTACAGTATGATTCATTACAATTAATTTAATCCATAACGCTCATAAATCTAATGATAATTAAAATTGCTTTAATTTTATTATTAATAGCCCTAGCGCTATTCTTGTCAGACGACTTTCTGATTGAACTGAGCATCCCTAAAGCACCAGAATTAGTCACTCAATTAGGTTTAATTGCTTTATTTATTGCTTTTTCAATGATATTTATAAGCGGATTAATCCATATATTTAGCTTAATCATACAAAGCCTTTTAAATTATTTCTCTGCTCATGAACGCATCCGCCGACGTTTGTTATTTATAGAAGCTAAACAATTACAACTAAAACAACTATTCTTCTTTAAGGCAAGACAAATTAATTATGTACACGAAACCAATAAAAGTCGATTACTTACCCAAGATAATAAACGCCAAATAAAGGCACTATTAATCATTATCGATAAGGATTTAATTCTACTTAAAGGGCGTTTACCTAAGTCGGTCTATTTAGACTTAATCAAAGCACGAAAGCATTTTATTAATGATCAAAATCTTGATGGCTTGTTAGAATTACAACAAACTATTGCCAACCATGTACTCATCAAATGAATCGTTTTAAAAACTGGGCATTCTCTTTCCTCAAACTCTTACATGCACTTAAAGATGAAGATATTGCTTGGCAATTACTAAATCAAGAACAGCAATTACAACTCAAACATAAAAGAATTTTAGCTAGTAAAAACTTAGAAGCAGAATTAAAACAGAAAAGCGTTGAACTTGAACACAATATTGATTTATTACGCACAAAAAATGCTGCAGATCTAGCCATGTTTAAGACAAAATGCAATCAAGACATTAAAGACTATAAACAATACCTAGCGTCTTTGGAACAACTTAAAAAATCCATACAACTCAGTTATACACATCTACCAGAAGCGGTTGCTTTTACCATTCACCATCACGCAAAACATTTATTAAACCAAATGTGGAATGCAACAGATTTTGAACACAAGATGCACCATGAGATGCAATTGATAAACTTTATGGCCACCGTTCATGAAGATGCCCGTTTATACCTAGAAGGCAAAAATACAGATAAACTACCGGCTAGAACACTGAACCTGATTCAACAAAACCAAGTTAGTATTACTAGCGATAAGCATTAAATAAGATTACTTAATTTCCAATACACATAAAGCAGTCATATTAATGATGCGTCTAACAGTTGCTGAACTGGTTAAAACATGTACAGGACTATTACAACCTAACAACACCGGCCCAATGGCAATGCCATTACCCGCTGCAGTCTTTAATAAATTATAAGAAATATTAGCCGAATCTTTATTAGGTAATACTAATAGATTGGCACTGGATGTTAGAGTTGTTGCTGGCATCTTTGACTTTAATAATTCATAATTTAAAGCAGCATCACCCCTCATTTCTCCATCAATTTCTAGATCTGGCGCTTGCTCTTTAACTATAGCTAATACATCACGCATTTTTTGAGCTGAATCTGTGTTACTAGAGCCAAAGTTAGAATGTGATAATAGGGCCGCACGGGGAAGCAATCCAAAACTGCGCATTTTTTCAGCAGCTGCAATAGTAATTTCTGCTAATTGTTCGGCAGTAGGATTATCATTAACATGCGTATCGACTAAAGCGATTTGCCGCTCAGGCAACATTAGAATATTCATTGCACCATACACTTTAGAACCGGTCTTATGTCCTAATACTTGATCTATGTATGTTAAATGTTGACTGTATTCACTATAGATTCCACAAATCATTCCATCTGCGACACCTTTATGTATCAACATAGCACCAATTAAAGTCAGACGTCTACGCATTTCCAACTTAGCATATTCTTCTGTGACACCTTTACGAGCTGCCATAGCTAAATACGTTTGCCAATAATCACGATAGCGCTCATCAGACTCAGTATTAACAATTGTAAAATCAATATCTAACTTTAAACGTAAGCCTAATTTCTCAATGCGAGTTAATAATACAGATGGCCTACCTATTAGAATGGGCACTGCAATTTTTTCATCTACAATGATTTGTATTGCACGCAATACTCGCTCTTCTTCAGCTTCTGCAAAAACAATACGCTTCTTATCAGACGATACTTTCTTAGCCGCTTGAAATAAAGGTGTCATAAAAGTTCCGCTATGATAAACAAACTGCTGTAATTTATCGATATAAGCAGAAATATCTGCAATTGGGCGGGTTGCTACGCCAGAGGCTTCTGCAGCTAAAGCTACTGCAGGTGCTATTCTAGTCATTAAACGAGGATCGAAAGGTAAAGGAATTAAATAACCTGGTCCAAAAGACAATTTAGCATTACCGTATGCATTAGCGACAACATCTGACTGTTCGACTTTAGCGAGATCAGCTATAGCATGAACGGCAGCAATTTCCATATCACGGGTAATCGTAGTCGCGCCACAATCTAAAGCCCCCCGAAAAATATAAGGAAAACAGAGCACATTATTAACTTGATTTGGATAATCAGATCGACCAGTAGCAATAATAACGTCATCTCTAACAGATTTAGCAACCTCAGGTAGTATTTCCGGAGTCGGATTGGCCAAAGCTAAGATGAGCGGATTTGGAGCCATCAATTTAACCATTTCCGCTTTTAAAACATTACCCGCTGATAAGCCTAAAAAGATATCCGCGTCAGGAATTACATCTAGCAATGTTCTAGCCGAAGTCTCTTGGGCAAAACACTCTTTGTGAGGGTCACTCAATTCAACTCTACCCTTATAAACCACACCGACAATATCTGTGACTATAATATTGGCCCTGGGGAAACCTAAGTCTACGAGTAAATCTAAACAAGCTAGTGCCGCTGCACCTGCACCAGAAACCACTAACTTACAGTGTTTAATGTCCTTTTTAACAACTTTTAAACCATTTAAGATAGCGGCACCAACAATAATTGCAGTACCATGTTGATCATCATGAAATACAGGTATATTCATGCGGTCACGTAATTTTTGTTCGATATAAAAACATTCGGGGGCTTTAATATCTTCTAAATTGATACCCCCAAAAGTTGGCTCTAAAGCTGCAATAATGTCACAAAGCTTATCAGGATCTTGCTCGTTTATCTCTAAATCAAATACATCAATCCCCGCAAATTTTTTAAATAATACGCCCTTACCTTCCATAACCGGTTTAGCCGCTAAAGGGCCAATATTACCAAGCCCTAACACAGCCGTACCGTTCGTAATAACAGCTACTAAATTGCCCCGAGATGTGTACTTATATGAATTTGATGGATCATCAAAAATTTCTTGACATGGCGAAGCAACGCCAGGTGAATAAGCCAAAGCTAAATCGCGTTGATTAGTGAGTTGTTTGGTAGGAACTACGCTTATTTTACCGGGGGTTGGAAACTGGTGGTATTCTAAAGCAGCTTCATGTAACTGCTGAATAACATCTTCTGTTCTATCAATTGGTAAACTCATATCCCGCCTTAGTTATAGCTAATGTTTATTAACAATGTTAAGAAATACTAACATATTTATTACAAATTTATGAATAGTGCACTGTAATTAAAGTACCCAAGAAATTGCTATAACATGCCCTATTAATCATTGCCAGGAGTTAATGGCATTTTTAACTGGCACTTGAAAGTTGCTGCTTAAGGTAACTATCCAAAGCAAAACGAATTATAAATAAAGTAACCATAGTTGGAAAAAACAAAAAATTTTCACGCAATTCAAGACTAATAAATAAACAAATCATAATCACCCAAGGTTGCACAATTGCTCTTGAAGTGAGCTTTTGCATGACAGCAATATTTACTTTATCTACTTGTGTTTGTTGACCTCTTAAAAGCAATGTAATAATTGCAGTCAGCATGGCAAAATAAACCGGATAAGCAAAAAACATTGGAGCCCCATCGTTAAAATAAGGCAACCAATAACAATACCATACCAATAAAATGTTACTAATAAAAAAATCATAAAGAATAACATTCTGCCATTTTTTAACTAAACTAATTAAAAAACAGATGCCTGCTATTCCTAAACAGATATACATTAATAAAGGTGTTTGCAATACATCTCTGATTGCACCAACTTCTTGGGCAAAGACACAAACTATTAGATTAAGAAGTATAAATAGAGGCATAATTAACTATAAAATAATAAAAATACGAAAATTTAATAATACCCTTATTAATTGCCTAGTCAATTAATTTATACCCTCACTAAGACAAATTAAATATCGCACTATCTTTATTTAAAAAATTCTATTCACTGACGCTGTATCATAATAAACATTTATTGTGCTTAAATATGGCATGGCGTAATAGATATCTACCGGATAAAACTTCAACTTACTTATGAAAATTTCTAGACTTTTTTTATTTCTACTCATTGTAATTGGTTTGAATGGCTTGTTTTTTTACCTTAGTAATGTACCTGAATATGCTGGAAAAGACGTGCCGGATGGAAAGATCAACAGTTTTTCCTATGCTCCCTTCAGAGAAGGTCAAAGTCCAATAACAAAAATTTATCCAACAGAAGCACAAATCGATGATGATTTGAAACTTTTATCAAGTAAAACTCACACTATCAGAACTTATTCAAGCTTGGATGGCATGGAATCAGTTCCTGCAACTGCTAAAAAATATGGCTTAAAAATAATACAAGGCGCTTGGCTTAGCAGCACAGATAAAAACAATGCGGCAGAAATAGCCCAACTCATCAAAGCTGCCAATGAATACCCCGATGTTATAACGCGTGTCATTATTGGTAATGAAGTTCTTTTAAGAGGCGAATTAAAAATCGACAAATTAATTGACTACATCCGCCAAGTTAAAAAAGCCATTAAACAACCTGTTTCATACGCAGATGTATGGTCTTATTATTTACGCTATCCACAAATAACCAATGAGCTAGATTTCTACACCATACATATCCTGCCTTACTGGGAAGATGAACCTCTTTCAATTAACGATACCGTGGATCGTGTTGAAGAAAACTATAAAAAAATACGCGATGCTTTTCCCCAAAAACCAATCCTAATTGGTGAATCTGGTTGGCCAAGTGCTGGTAGACAAAGAGGAGGAGCCGTTCCTAGCGTCCTTAACGAAGCAAAATTTATCCGCTCCTTAGTGCAATTATCAAATAAAAATGGATTTGATTACAACGTAGTGGAAGCCTTTAACCAGCCGTGGAAAAGTAAACTAGAAGGTGTAGTAGGAGCAAATTGGGGAGTTTATTCGACAGATCGAAAAAACGTTTTTCCATTAACCGGTAATGTGGTTGAGAATAATAATTGGCCAACCAGTCTCTTAGTTGCAAGTTTAATAACCTTTATACTTATAGTGTTACGATATAAAACTATTATTAAACTGCCCCTCAGCAATCAGTTCATTATTGTCGCTTTTACTCAAATCCTTACCGCCTTATTAATAAATCAAATAACTCAAGGCTGGTACACTAGTTATGAAACATTACAACGCATACAAGTGATACTTACGGGGGGATTAAGCTTTATATTAGAAATACTTTTATTTCAACACACCTTAAATATACTCAGCAACCAAATTAAAGAAATAATAAAGGTTTGGATACGCTATATATTCATCGGATTCGTTGCGATAGCACTTTATAAATCTCAGACCCTAGCAATAAGTGGACGCTATTTAAGCTTCCCTTATCCATTAACTTATATACCTGTCTTTGGATTTATTGGTTTTATACTGATAAATTTTTTTAAAAACGGCTCTGACAGTACATCTGCTCTTAAATTTAACGTTTTATTGGGATGCCATGCTATCTCAATAAAACGCAGAAATGCAATTAGTAGTATATTAATTTTATGTGGTGTTATTTTAATTCTGCTGGAAGGTTTAATTATCTTACAAAGTGGAAACTATAATTCAGCTTACCCCAATCTGTTAGAAAGACTTTACGCAGTTTTTATTGCCACCATAAACTATAATCAACTATTCGGTTGTGCCCTGTTTATGGCGGCAATCGTCATTAAAATCCCTCTAAGATTTACATCTGTATTATTATTATTTATGGCGTTTCAGATAATTATCGGCGAATCAATTGCTTATATTGTTTTACATGACTTTATAGATAACTACCCAGAACTAGGACATAGAATCTTTATGGGGTTCTATTACACAATAACCAATGGACAATTACTCATATGGATTTTTAGTTTAATAACGTTAGCAATTACACTATGGGATTATCCTGAAGATCAACAGGATCCTGCATCGTTAATTAATGCAAACTGAATATTTATTTGTTTATGGTACCTTGAGAAGAGCATTCAAACATCCTCTTCTTAAGGTATTAAATCAAGACGCCGTATTTATTTCAGAAGCTACATTTCAAGGCACTCTATTCCGTATTAATGAATACCCTGGCGCGATTGCATCAGATAATCCAATGGATATTGTTTACGGTGAAGCTTATGTCCTTAAAAATGCAAACAATGTACTAACTTTGCTAGATGAATATGAAGAGTGCTCATCTGCATTTCCAATACCTACTGAATATCTTCGTAGCCAACGCTTAGTAAATCTTAATCACCATGACTCCGTAGTAGCTTGGCTATATCTTTATAATCGAAACACCAGCCATTTAACGCAAATACCATCGGGGGATTTCATAAAATCCCTCAAGATCAATTAATACTTGCCATCT
>CAIVAH010000137.1 GCA_903903765.1 uncultured Methylococcaceae bacterium | reverse complement strand
GAAGAAATTATTTCTTAATAATACTAATACCTTTTAATAAATTAAGTGCCTCATGCAATGAGTAATCTTCAATATCCGCCTTTTCTTTTGCTTTATCCTTGTCTAGATCTTCATTTTTTGCTTTGCTAGCAACATTTGCGTTCTGCAAATGACCCGATAAATCAGCTTCCTTAATCGATAGAGATTCACCTTTATCTAGATTTTCTAATTTAACACGAGCTAAAGCAATATCAGGCTCAATACCTTCGGCCTGAATTGATCGACCTGAAGGTGTAAAGTAACGAGCTGTTGTTAGTTTTACTGCTGCGCCATTACTTGTTGGTAATATGGTTTGCACTGAGCCCTTTCCAAAAGATTTTTCACCCATAATCACAGCCCGCTTTTGATCTTGTAAAGCTCCTGCTACAATTTCTGAAGCAGAAGCAGATCCTGCATTAATCAAGACAACCATTGGAGCATCTTCTATAAGATCATCAGGTGAGGCATTAAAACGCATTTCAGAATTTTCAATCCGCCCTTCTGTATAAACGATAAGACCGCTTTTTAAAAATGCGTCACTCACTTCAACAGCAGCATTTAAAACACCACCTGGGTTATTTCGCAAGTCTAATACTAATCCTCTTAATAACCCACCATTTTCTTTTTTCAAACTAGCGAGAGACTCTCTTAATCCTTCTCCCGTACCTGATTGAAAACTACTAATACGTACATAACCATAGCCTTTTTCTAAGAGTCGACTCTTAACGCTTTTAACTTTGATAATATCTCGCGCTAAAGTCAACTTTAATGGAGCATCCAATCCTTCTCTAACAATAGTTAAAACTATTTTACTATTCGGCTCGCCGCGCATTATTTTTACTGAATCCGTCAAAGACATCCCTTTAACAGGTTTATCATCCAGTTTAATAATAAGATCACCCGTTTTTATACCCGCTTTTTGTGCAGGTGTATCGTCAATGGGAGAAACAACTTTAATAAAACCATTTTCCATTGTTACTTCAATACCTAAACCACCGAATTGTCCAGTAGTGCCTTCTCTAAGCTCCTGATACTCTTCTGCAACTAGGTAGGCAGAATGGGGATCAAGGCCACTCAACATACCTCGGACAGCATCTTCCAATAATTTTTTATCCGAAACGGGCTCAACGTAATCACGTTTTATTCGACCAAATATCTCAGTAAATGTTCTTAAGTCTTCATAAGGTAGCGTATTATTCTCAACAGGCGCTGCAACATTAGTTTTATCGGCAAAAACAGTACCACAAACACCTATAAAAACACCCAGCATTATCCCTAAAGATAAAATAAAAATAGCTTTCTTTTTTAGCATGTAATTTAAAACTCCATATACCAGATTTATTGCCCATAATATCATTTTTACAATTTACAAATTAGCAAGAATTATCTACGACACCATTCAAGCGGATCAATTGCCTCACCCTTATGACGAATACCGAAATATAAACCCGATCTACTTTGCCCACCACTTTGACCAACTGATGCTACAACTTCACCAGCTTCAACTAATTGACCAACTTGCTTATTAAGCTTCTGATTAAACCCATACAGACTTAAATAACCATCACCATGATCAATAATTATCATAAATCCATATCCCCGAAACCATTGAGCAAACACCACCTTTCCTCTGCTAACCGCTTTTACATCTAAACCTTCATTTGCCTCGATTAAAACACCATCCCAGTTTACCTCTTTTCTAGCGGTGCCAAACTTATTCACTAAATGCCCTGTTACTGGCCAGACTAATTTACCCTTTAAGCTCATAAAGTCACTTGAATTAACCATGTCTCCTTGACTTGAAACCGATAAGCCTTTTGCTGGCTCGGGCTGATCTGATAAATCAACATCATCAACAATTATTGATGACATTAATTCTCTTAAACTAGCTTCACTTTCTTGTAACTCAATTATTTTTTGGAGATGTGTACTACCATCTTTATTCATTTTTGAGAGCAAGTCATTTCTTTGCTTTCTCGCATCAACCAAAATATCTTGCTCAGTTTTCTTTCTTTTTAACTCTTCTTCAAGAGCGGCGGACTCTGATTGCCTTAATTTATCCAATTCTTCAAGATGATCAATTGCAACTTGAATCTCACTCAGTTTATCTAATCTCTCTTTATTAAAGTAGTTAAAGTAGACCATCATTTTGCTTGATAAAACATGTTCATTTTGATTTATAATTAACTTCAACTTTTCTTTATGACCTAATGAATAAGCTAACCTTACTTGCTCTGCAAGCTCTTTACTTAATTTATCGATAACAATCTCATACCTTAATATCTCTTTACTAAGCTCATCCAAACCTGAGCGTTTTTGCTCTATTTTTATTTGAATTCTATATAATAAATCTGCTGTCTCTCCATATCGAGTATCAATATCAGACAATAATTTTTGCATGCTGTCCCTACGCTCTAAAAGTCGTTGAGACAATTGGATATCAGTATTTACTTCTTGTTGGACTTTAGCATAACTAAGTGTAATAAGAAAAAAATAAACCCACAAAGCTTGAAAGGAAATTACTTTCATCCACTAATCAGTTATTAATTATAAGTGATCTACCAGTCATTTCAGTTGGTTGATCAACACCCAAAATTGCTAACATCGTAGGGGCCAAATCTGACAACCCACCTCCAGAAATTAATGGCTTACTACCACCAACATAAACCAAAGGCACTTTATTAGTAGTATGTGCTGTATGTGCTTGCCCAGATTCATCATCAACCATCTGTTCAATATTACCATGATCAGCCGTCAGCAGTAATTGACCTCTAACAGATTTGAGAGCCTCAATTACCCGCTCTAAAGCCTTATCAACTGCTTCAACAGCTAATATTGCCGCAGGAATGATACCTGTATGTCCTACCATATCGCAGTTGGCATAATTACAAATAATTACATCATATTTACCACTAGTTATTGCCTCGACTAGATGATCAGTAACTTCAACAGCATTCATTTCTGGCTGAAGATCATAAGTTCTAACCTTTGGCGAAGGTACTAATATCCTGTCTTCACCAGGGAAAGGGGTGTCAATACCACCATTTAAAAAAAATGTAACGTGAGCATATTTTTCAGTTTCTGCCAATCTGAGTTGTTTCATTCCTAGCAAAGACAAATACTCACCGAGTCCATTTTTAATATCTACTGATGGAAACGCAATATCATATCCAAAATCTTGATGATATTCAGTCAAAGTACAAAAGTATCCTGAATGAGGCGCATAACCTCTATCAAAAGAATTAAATTCAGGCAATGTTATAGCTTGAGAAATTTCTCTAGCTCGATCTGCCCTAAAATTCATAAAAACAACTGAATCATCTGGATCAAGTGATACAATCTCGCCTTCGGCGTTTATAATGGCCGTAGGCAACACAAACTCATCAGTTTCACCTCTTTCGTAAGATGCTTCCAAACCTTGTAAGGCAGAACTAGCCAAATTTTGAGCTTCGCCTTTCGCAATCAAATCATAAGCCAACTTAACTCGGTCCCATCGATTATCTCTATCCATAGCATAAAAACGCCCTGTTATTGAAACTATTCGCCCCACCCCAATTTCGGCAAACTTCTCTTCTAATAAATCAATAGAGGATTTAGCGCTTTTGGGAGGTACATCACGACCATCAAGAAAAGCGTGTAAATAAATTTTCTGCAACCCTCTTTTAGCAGCAAGATCAACCATCGCAGCAATCTGAACCTCATGACTGTGCACGCCACCTGCTGACAATAACCCTAAAATATGCAATGCTTTATTATTTTCTTTAGCTCTATCAACTGCTTTACATAAAACAGAATTACTAAAAAAGGTTCCATCCTCAATTGCGTCATTCACTTTAGAAAAATCTTGTGGCACATACCGACCTGTTCCAATATGAATATGGCCGACTTCAGAATTTCCCATTTGATCCGCAGGAAGACCAACAGAACGACCAGAACATTCCAGCAAAGTCATAGGATAATCTTTTTGCAATTGATCCCAGCATGGTGTATTTGCCATAGCAATGGCGTTATTTTCCTTTTTTAACGAATAACCAAATCCATCTAAAATTAATAAAACAAGTGGTTTAGGGCGTTTGAGCATATTAAAATTTTCTCCAAATACTATAATAAAATATTACTACTAGGTAAAAATAAGCTTGCAACAAAGAATGATCTACGAACCATTACCCAAAACGACTAAAAATAAGGTATCATTTTGCGATAATTAATTCTTACTCTCTAGAAATCACATAAACGTTATATTAATACACGTTTATAACTATTGTGTATAAATAATTATTCAATAGACACTTTTTATTATTTATAAGCTAACTTTTATCCCTTTATTAAAGACTAAATCATGGATCGTTACATAGAATTTATATAAAATCACTACATTTTATCTCTTGCTCTAGCAGTTGTTACCTACCTATTAATTCAAGAATTTATAGATGCAGCATTCAAAAAATTCAATTATATTTCACCACTGCTAGCTGTAGCGAAAATGAACGACTCAGAAACAGTAATTATTGATGTAAGAGAACCCAACGAATATGTTGAAAGCCATATAGAAAGTGCTATTAGTATGCCACTAGGCAAATTAAAAGATGATATTTCAAAAATAATTGAGCATAAAAACAAGCCTGTATTATTATCTTGCCAAACAGGAACAAGAGCAGCTTCAGCTGGAAAAATACTTACCAAAGCTGGATTTGAGCAAGTTTATGTCATAACTGGTGGAATGCAAGCGTGGGAAACTGATTACAAACTACCTGTTAAAATATCAAACACAAAGAAAGTTAAACCAAAAGTTTAAATTAGAATAATACATTCAAAAAATTAATTATATTTTATTAACCTTATATAACAGTACTAAAAACTAATATGGCCGAAGAACAAACTCCAACTGAAAAACAATTTTCTATTCAAAAAATCTATACAAAAGACATGTCTTTTGAAACTCCCAATACTCCTAAAATTTTTACGGAAAAATGGGAACCTACTGTAGATTTTAATCTTGCATCAAATGTACAAACACTTGAAAACTTTCTTTATGAAGTTTCCCTAACTGTGACAATTACAGTTAAAAGTGAAGAAAAAACCGCTTATTTAGTTGAAGTAAATCAAGCAGGTATTTTCACTTTAAGTGGATTTAGTGACGAAGAACTGGCCCCTATGGTGGGAAGTTTTTGCCCTAACATTCTATTTCCTTATGCCCGAGAAGCAATATCTGATTTAGTATCCAAAGGTGGATTTCCACAATTATTATTAGCTCCTGTTAATTTTGATGCCCTTTATGCTCAACACGTTCAAGCACAACAACAAGTTCCTCCTTCAGAAACAATTAATTAATACTTAAATGAAAAAAAAAATTGCCATTCTAGGAGCAGGATCCTGGGGTACAGCAATAGCTTTATTGGCAGCCAGAAATGGCTGCCAAACCATGCTTTGGAGCCATAATGCTAATCATGTTTCAACCTTATCATTAGATCGTGAAAATAAACGATATCTTCCTGAAAACCAATTTCCATCAAATTTATATATTACAAACGATTTAAAAGATATCGCTGCATTTAGCAATATGATTTTGGTTTGCGTTCCTAGTCACGCCTTCAAAAATACACTTTTAGCACTACATACTTTTATAAAACCTAATGAAGTAATAAAAATTGCATGGGCAACTAAAGGTTTTAATCCTGATGATGGATGCTTACTTCATGAAATTGTTGACAATATATTTGGTAAAGGAACACCTGCCGCCATTCTTTCAGGGCCCACATTTGCGAATGAAGTAGCCACAAAATTACCAACTGCCATCACTATTGCATCGTCTCAGTTAGAGTTTGCAACTTATCTCAGCACACTATTACATAGCGAAATCTTTAGAACATATACAAGTTGTGATGTGATCGGTGTAGAAGTTGGAGGGGCAGTTAAAAACGTATTGGCTATTGCTGCTGGCATTGCTGATGGGCTCGGATTTGGAGCAAATACCCGAGCGGCATTAATTACTCGTGGACTTAATGAAATTATTAAACTTGGTGTTAAATTAGGCGGTAAAACAGAAACCTTTATGGGATTAGCGGGATTAGGTGATTTAATTTTAACGTGCACAGATAATCAATCAAGAAACAGACGCTTTGGATTAGCACTTGGCTTAGGTAAAGATATAACAATAGCTAAAAAAGAAATTGGCCAAGAAATAGAAGGAATATCTGCGGCTAAAGAAACCTACTTGCTAGCAAAGAAATACAAAATAGACATGCCAATAGCTGAGCAAACTTATAAAGTTTTATATGAAAATATGCCGCCTTTAACTGCCGTTCAAAATTTATTAGGACGTGAACAAAAAGCCGAGTCTTAAACACACGCTAACTAAACTTTACAAATCAAGTTCATATTTACTTCTAATAGCCTCCTGTCTAGCATCATTTATTTCTCTCATAACACTACGAACATCCGCTTTTTTTGTACTACCTTCAAATTTACCTGTTAAATTTGTATCGGGAGTCAAATTACCACTTTGATAGAGTTTCCACAATTCTTTGCCATATTGAGTATCAAGTAACTCCGGAGCAAAGCGACCAAAAAAACCAGACATATTGTTAACATCCCTTTCTAACATAACAGCCGCGTTATTATTCGCTGCGGCATCAACCGCTTGAGGTAAATCAATAATAACTGGGCCTTTTGAGTCTACAAGTACATTAAATTCAGACAAATCTCCATGCACAATACCTGCGCATAACATACGAACAACCTCTTTAATTAGAATACTATGAAACTCTAAAGCTTCTTCAATACTAAATACCAAATCATTAAGCCTAGGAGCTGCAGCACCTTCTTCATCAGTAACTAGCTCCATTAAAAGCACGCCTTCGACAAAATTATATGGCACAGGAACACGAACACCAGCGGCGGCTAATTTATATAAAGCATCGACTTCCGCATTTTGCCAAATCTCTTCTTGTTGCTGCCGTCCAAATCGAGAGTTTTTCTGCATCGCTCTAGCTTGCCGACTATTTCTAACTTTACGGCCCTCTTGATATAAAGCTTGTTTATGAAATCCACGCTTATTTGCTTCTTTATAAACCTTAGCACAACGTATATCACCCTCTGAAAGCACAACATAAACTGCAGCTTCTTTACCACTTTTTAATGGGCGAATTACTTCATCAATAAGCCCATCACGTACTAATGGCTCAAGACTTTTAGGCGTTTTCATTAATATCCTCTGACAAAAAAAAACAAAAAAGTAGTTTAAAGTATTAAGTTAGCAAATTAAGATATTTATAAATAAATGATTTATTCAAACTGGTTAAAAGAGTCAAATCTGTTCAACACACCCAAAGCAGCAGCACGACCAGTAGAAAAACAAGCTGTTAACAAATAACCACCAGTTGGAGCATCCCAGTTCAACATTTCACCTGCACAAAATACACCGGGTATGCTTTTAATCATCAAATGTTCATCAAGTGATTCAAAATTAATTCCACCTGAGCTACTAATTGCCTCAGCAATTGGCCGTGAGGATAATAATTTAAGAGGTAAGTTTTTAATAGCTGCACATAACATTTTTTTTGAAGATAAATCATTCTGTGAAAAAGCTTCCCATAATAAAGCTGTCTTCATAGCGTCTAAACCTAGTTGTTTCCGTAAATAATTTACAAATGATAACTTTCCTTGACTTTTGCCCAATCTAGTTTCCATATCAGTTAGTGATAAATGGGGTAATAAGTCTAAATATATGGTGGCAAAACCAAACTGTTCAATATGATCTGTAAGTAAATGTGAAAAACCATACATCAAACCACCTTCAATTCCATTTTGAGTAAACATTAACTCGCCTTGCTTTGTAAAAAAACAACCACTTGAGTTGATAAAAGACAATGTAACTGGTTTTAGAGGATGACCCGCATATTTATTAGTAAAATACTCGCTTAAACTGGCATCAAACCCACAGTTAGAAGATTTGAAAGGAGAAAGTATAACGCCATTATCAATAAGTACACTCGTCCATTCGCCTGTAGAACCTAACTTTGGCCAACTTGCACCACCTAATGCTAATAAAACAGCATCATATTCTTTATGAATTACGCCATTTGAGGTTGAAAAATTGAGCGTAATTTTATTATCAATACACCATCCCACCCATTTATGACGCATGTAAAATTTAACGCCCATGCTACGCAATCTATGTAACCATAATCGTAATAAAGGAGCTGCTTTCATTTCAATTGGAAAAACCCTGCCAGAAGTTCCAACGAATGTATCAATTCCAAGATTTGAAAGCCAGTCTCGCAAATTACTGGGTGTAAAATTTAATATATGTGACTCTATAAAAGCTTTACCATGACTGTAGCGGGATATGAATAGATCAATCTCTTCAGAGTGAGTTATATTCATTCCCCCTTTACCCGCCATCAAGAATTTTCGTCCGACAGAAGGCATTGAGTCATATAAATCTACACAAACATTATTGTTAATTAATATATCTGCTGCCATAAGTCCAGATGGTCCGCCACCAACAACAGCAACTTTCTTTTCATTTAATTGAACTTTATAGTCTTGTGATTGGCAAATAATGTTCGTCTCCTTAGAATAATTAACGGTTATAGCACTCAAAATACAAAGTAAGCTTATTATACAATACAGATAAATATATCAATTCGGATCTAATAAAGATCTAAGAAACTAAAATTAATAATATATTCAATGAAATTCCAAAACAAATATCAAGTTAAATTATAGTATGTATACTCCATAATGAAATTGTATGTTCGGCGACAATTAACTTGTCCGCTCGACTGTAATGGTCAAGTAAATTTGGAGACACTGTTAGGTGATATTTAAGAAATGTTGTTCAGATTGAT
>CAIVAH010000136.1 GCA_903903765.1 uncultured Methylococcaceae bacterium | reverse complement strand
TTCTGCTGAAAACAAAGCCAGACAACCCACAATAATCGCAAACAACCAATAAATTCTTTCAAAACCATATAATAACAACCCCGTTCTACGCTGATTATTTGAAGTAGAATCAAAGCGAATTGCTATTTCACGAACCAATGCTTGGCTCATGCCAGCATCTATTAAAGCAAGTAAACCTTGAAACATTACAACAAAGCTTACTAAACCAAATTGTTTAGGCCCTAAAATATCTAGATACCAAGGCAATGCTAAAACGGGGGCTAAAGCAGTACTAATCACTCCGACATAATTAGCAAAGATATTTTTTTTTAATGACATTAATAAAGATTAGGCAACAAAGTCTAGAAATTGGTTTTATAAAAGTCACTGATAAATGATTATAAAATGACAGTTGGCGAAATAATGCTCCATATAAAATTTCAGGGTAAGCGATGTGCATTTCTTTAGCGACAGCATCATTTGATACATATTCTATAGAGATTATTTGTTTAATCCCAAACAATTCATCAATCCCAAACTCTCAGGCTATAATAACCCCAAATTTATTATTCAAACTCATTCAGAGAAAACCCTTTGCCTAACACACATGATTCATTAGCTAAAACTATACTCATCACTGGCGCGAACGGCTTTGTGGGTAAAGCGCTTTGTAAGACTTTAAGCAATCAAGGTTATATCGTTCATGAGGCCGTCCGCAAGATTGATAAAACGTCCTCTGCTCATCAAGCTGTTGGCGAAATTAATGCTTCTACTAATTGGACAGACGCTTTAATAGGCGTTGATGCTGTTGTTCATCTCGCCGCACGTGTCCATGTTATGAATGAGACTGCAAAGGATGCATTAACGGCCTACCGTGCAGTGAATGTTGAGGGCACTTTACATTTGGCGCAAACCGCCGTTAAGGCGGGTGTAAAACGCTTTATTTTTATGAGCTCAGTTAAAGTCAATGGAGAAGGAACACCGTTAGGCCATCCCTACACACCCGAAGACTTACCTGCGCCTTCTGATCCTTATGGTATCTCTAAATATGAAGCAGAAATAGCCTTACAGCAGTTAACTAAAGACACGAGCTTAGAAGTGGTCATTATTCGCCCACCGCTCATTTATGGACCCGGTGTTAAAGCTAATTTTAGAAACATGATGGAGATTTTAAGTAAATGCCTGCCGTTACCGTTAGGTGCTATTCATAATAAACGTAGCCTTGTGGCGATAGACAACCTGATCGATTTAATCATTTGCTGTATAAACCACCCTGCTGCTGCTAATGAAACCTTTTTGGTCTCTGATGGTTTTGATATTTCAACACCGGATTTATTAAGACGCGTGGCAATGTCTTTAGGTAAAAAAGCACTTTTAATACCGATACCGAGCGTGGTGTTACAATGGACGGCAAAGCTACTAGGAAAAGCCGCCTTTGCGCAAAGATTATGCGAATCTTTACAAGTAGATATTTCCAAAACACAACAACTGTTAAATTGGACCCCCACCGTAAAAATTGAGGATGCCCTCCATAAAACAGCCGTATTTTATAAACAAGATAATTCATGACCCTTATTAGCCTCTTACTAGGTCTACTTGCTTTGTTCTTAAGCGCGATTCTTACTGCCTTTTTACGACGCTATGCCTTAAACAGCCAATTGTTAGATATACCCAATGCCCGCAGCTCACACAGCATACCCACACCAAGAGGTGGCGGAGTTTCAATCGTTTTAGTTTTTCTGTTGGGACTACCGACGTTATTATATTGGGGTGTTATTTCGCTCGGTGTTATGTGGGCACTTATAGGCGCGGGAGCCATAGCGGCCATCATTGGCTTTCTAGATGACCACGGACATATCCCTGCACGCTGGCGATTACTTGCGCACTTTATGGCAGCCACTTGGGGTTTGTATTGCTTAGGTGGCTTACCCCCTTTAGTCATTAGTTTGCCACTAGACTATGAGAGTGCTCTCTTCAATTTTGACCTATTGGGTCAAATATTAGCCCTATTCTATTTAGTATGGCTACTTAATCTCTATAACTTTATGGATGGTATTGACGGCTTAGCCAGTATTGAAGCCATTACCATTTGTATAGGGGGTGGCTTATTATATTTTTTAAGCGCTGAAACTGCCGGTCAATGGGTTTTAACCTTATTCTTAGCTTTTACTGTTGCTGGTTTCTTACTTTGGAACTATCCTCCCGCAAAGATATTTATGGGGGACGCGTGCAGTGGCTTTTTAGGCTTAGTATTTGGCCTATTATCTATTCAAGCGGCTTGGATTAATCCACTATTCTTTTGGAGTTGGCTGATATTACTCGGTGTATTTATTGTGGATGCGACATTCACATTGTGTAGACGCTTTTTACAAGGCGATAAAGTCTATGAAGCACATCGTAGCCATGCTTATCAATACGCCTCACGTTATTATCAATCTCATAAAATAGTGTCCATTACCGTGGGTTTAATCAATATCATCTGGTTAACGCCGTTGGCATTAGGGGTGGGTTTAGCTAAACTTAACCCCTTTTTAGGGCTTATTATTGGCTATCTACCCTTGATTTTATTAGCTATCTATTTTAAAGCGGGACAAAGAGAAGTTAAATGATTCAAAACTCATTAGCGCACTGGTTTATTAGCCTTAATAGAAAATATAAAGCAGTTATCTTAATTAATACCGACATATTTTTTGTTTTCTTCGCGCTGTGGAGTAGTTTTTCTTTACGCTGGGGAGAGCTTTATATACCTAAAGGTGATGAATGGTATTTATTTACTGCGGCACCTTTTATCGCTGTCCCTATCTTTATCAGACTAGGTTTATACCGTGCCATTATTCGCTATATTGAGATTAAAGCCTTATGGACCATCGTTCAGGCTTCTACACTCTACGCGCTACTCTTTGCTTTTGTTATTTATGAATCTGGCATAAAAGTTATTCCCAGAACCGTTTCGCCGTTGAATGGATTGATCATTTTATTCCTACTTGCTAGCAGTCGATTCATTGCACGCTGGTGGTTGGGTGAGGCCTATTTTCGTATCAGTGGTAAAAAAAGCCGAGCAGAATCATTAAAAAAACCGGTCATTATTTATGGTGCAGGAAGTGCTGGCGTGCAACTAGCCGCAGCATTAGAACAAGGTCGTGACTTTAAAGCCGTTGCCTTTATTGATGACGACAAGCCGTTACATAAAAGAAAAATAAATAGTTTATCGATCTACCCATTAAGCTCTTTAAGTTATCTTATTGATAAGCACACCGTGTCTAATATTTTATTAGCGATGCCTTCTGCCAAACACTCTCGCATCAGTGAGTTAATACGCATATTAGAAACATATAAAGTACACGTAATGTCTATGCCCGGTTTATCTGACATTGCAGAAGGCAAAGTAAGCGTTGATACTTTACAAGAAGTAGATATTGCAGATTTATTGGGCAGAGACCCCGTAGCGCCTAACAAATCTCTCTTTGAAGCAAATATTAACCAAAAAGTAGTCATGGTCACTGGTGCTGGCGGATCGATAGGCTCAGAACTCTGCCGTCAAATTATTAAATTAAAACCCCGCAGCCTCATACTTTATGAGATCAGTGAATATGCCCTTTATGCGATTGAAAAAGAATTAAACCAACTTATCTCTAAAAAAACCTCAGTTGATGTTCCAGAAATTATTCCTATTCTGGGCTCAATCACCAACGTTAAACGGCTTGAGAAAACCTGCCAGACACTTAACGTGCAAACTATTTATCATGCTGCCGCCTATAAGCATGTGCCACTAGTTGAACAGAATCCTGGCGAAGCTATTTATAACAATATTTTTGGCACTTTATACACGGCTCAGGCAGCGCTTAAAGCCAATGTAGAATTGTTTGTACTGATATCAACAGATAAAGCCGTCAGACCCACCAATACCATGGGGGCTACTAAGCGCTTTGCTGAGCTCATATTACAAGCATTGAGCTTACAAAATACAGATCAAGGTAGCACCCGCTTCACCATGGTTCGCTTTGGCAATGTATTAGGCTCTTCTGGATCGGTAGTACCCTTATTTAGGGAACAAATTGCCCAAGGCGGCCCAGTCACCGTCACAGATGCCCGAATTATTCGGTACTTTATGACCATTCCGGAAGCCGCTCAGCTAGTCATACAAGCCGGTGCTTTAAGTCAAGGTGGCGATGTTTTTGTATTAGATATGGGTGAGCCGATACGCATCTTAGATTTAGCCAAACGTATGATTCATTTAAGTGGCTTAGAAGTAAAAAGTGAAGACACACCGGATGGTGAAATAGAAATTAAATTTACCGGCTTAAGACCCGGTGAAAAATTATATGAAGAACTATTAATTGGTGAGAACGTCACTGAAACCCTTCATCCAAGAATTATGCGTGCCGAAGAACACGTTATTGAATGGGAAGATCTCAATAATCTATTAGCTTCGCTAAAGCTTGCCCATAGTAACGATGATTTTGCTGCCATTAGAGATCTATTAAAGCAAGCGGTGACCGGATTTAATCCTCAATGCCAAATTAGTGACATTTTAAATCTAAGAACTCAATAAATTTTACAGCAAAAAAAACCCTCTCATGCGATAAAACAAAAGAGGGTTGAAAATTCAAGCAGAGCATTTATGAGGAGGACTGCTTGGAGGTATAACACCAGGAGGTAGTTAACTGGTTTAAACTTTAGCTGTTAATTTTAACTCGCGTTACAATATTGCTATAAATGGCTGCAGAGGCAAAAAATACAGTGGCAATAATAAATTGTCCGTAGATAAAGCTTACAATACCCGCAATTAAGATTAAACCAATTACGATATTTTTATTCAAATTATTCATTAGTTTAATCCTGTAATTAAGTTTAAAAATTTTTTAAACAGCTGAAGTGCTAATTTACAAATTTACTGACGTTCTTACATGGGTACTACTATACAGGGATATTTTTCGTATACAATATAGCAAATACTAAATAAATTGTTTCTAATTGAGAAATTATAGCCAAAGTCAAGCGTTTTATTGACGAAAAGCATAAAAAAGACATAATGTCTCTATCCCAGATTAATGAGATTCAACCATGGATAAATTAACGAGTATGACTGTTTTCGTGCGCGTCGCTAGGTCAGGTAGTTTTGCCGGTGGCGCTCGAGACCTAGGTATTTCTAGAGCAATGGCGACAAAGCATATCATGCAACTCGAAGGCACCTTAGGCACACGCTTAATTAATAGGACAACTCGCAGCTTAAGTTTAACCGATGTAGGAGCTTCTTACCTTGAACGCTGCCAGCAAGTTCTATTAGATGTTGATGAAATGGAAGCAGCCATCACCCATTTACAAACCGAACCTCGCGGTCTTTTAAAAATTAGCGCTCCACCCGCAATTGGTGCAACCCATATTGCTAGAGCCGTTGCAGAATTTTTAAAAATTCATAAAGACTTAACCATAGAAATGATTCTACAAGGTAGTCCGGGCGACTTAATCGACGAAGGCATTGATGTTGCTATTTTTCTTGGAGCCTTAGATGACACCAGCATGGTCGCTCGAAAATTAGCCAGCTCATCACTCGTGATCTGCGCTTCTCCAGAATACATAGAGCGTTATGGAGCTCCAAAAACGCCTGAAGATTTAACCTCACATAGTTGTTTAATCAATTGGGCTATTTCTCCGCGTAATAAATGGCAATTTAAAACTGAGGCTGGCATAAAAATAATCACTGTGACAGGCAGAATGCAGACTAATGCAGCCCACCCTATCAGAATTGCCGCTATTAATAGCCTAGGCATAGTAATGCTACCCACCTATATTGTCGGCAAAGATATCGAAAATGGTACGCTTAAAGTGGTATTGGAGGACTATCCATTACCGCCCTTAGATATACATGCCGTTTATCCACATAGAAAATATTTATCTGCAAAAGTAAAAGCATTTATGGATTTTTTACAGGCTTGGCTAGAACACAGGGTGAGTATGCCTGGCACAGAATAATGAAATCTCCCGAGCAACATTGGGACACTATTCATAGTAAAGCCTCATTGACAGACTGCGACCCAACTCATTGTGCAAATGTGCTAAATGACAATGCTTTTTTATTGCCTTCAAACGGCACAGCTCTTGATTTAGCCTGCGGACTTGGGGCCAATGCCACTTTTTTAGCGACTCATGGTTTGGCAGTAACTGCCCTGGATATATCGAAAGTTGCTATTAATAAATTAAGTCAATATGCAACCCAACATACCTTAAATATCAAAGCCTACGAACAAAAAATTGACCTCGATAGCTTTACAGATTTTGCTTTTGATGTCATTGTTGTAAGTCGTTTTCTTGACCGCAGACTCTCTAATGCGATAATAGAGGCACTTAAGCCGGATGGATTGCTTTTTTATCAAACTTTTACAAAAGAAAAAACCGCCCCGACCTCGCCTAGTAACCCCGATTATCTGTTAAATCGTAACGAACTTTTAACATTGTTTTCTCCATTACAGGTTATTTTATACAGAGAAAATGGTTTAGTCGGCTCGCCTTACGTAGGTTTAAGAAATCAAGCCCAATTTATCGGTCAAAAACACAATAATTAAACAGCATGATAGAAAATTTAAACCCAATAGCAGCGTACGAATTGCTTCAACAAAATACGACGAGCGTCCTAATTGACGTGCGCTCTAAGATTGAACACAGTTTTGTCGGCCATCCGATTGGAGCAATACATATTCCTTGGAAAGAAGCACCCGCTTGGCAATTAAACGATAATTTTGTTATTGAAGTAGAAAAAATAGCCCCTGATAAAACCGCGCCTATTTTACTGCTCTGCCGAAGCGGGCAACGCTCATTAGAGGCGGCTAAAGCATTAGAAGCTAATGGTTACAAACACCTTATCAATATCATTCATGGATTTGAAGGTCCCTTAGATGGTGCAAATCATAGAGGAAACTTAGGTGGCTGGCGTTTCAATAAATTACCTTGGCAACAAAGCTAGCGCCCTATCAAGCCACTACAAACATTATTAATATTAATTAGGCTAAATACGCCCAAACCATACCCCATTTTTAAACTATTAGAGTACCCAAAAAGTGATTGAGAAACTAAGAAACATCGCCATTATCGCCCACGTTGACCATGGTAAAACGACCCTTGTTGATAAGTTATTACAACAATCAGGTACATTTGCATCACATGCCAAAGTAACTGAACGTATTATGGACTCCAACGATATCGAAAAAGAGCGTGGCATCACCATTCTTGCAAAAAATACGGCACTAGACTGGAACGGTTACCACATTAATATCGTTGACACCCCAGGCCATGCTGATTTTGGTGGAGAAGTAGAACGCG
>CAIVAH010000135.1 GCA_903903765.1 uncultured Methylococcaceae bacterium | reverse complement strand
TTTCAGGCGATGGATGCCGCAGGTAAAGATAGCACTATAAAACATGTGATGTCGGGTATTAACCCGCAGGGTTGTCAAGTTACCAGCTTTAAGAAGCCATCTATAGAAGATGTAGATCATAACTTTTTATGGCGTTACTCTAAGTGGTTGCCCGAACGAGGCAGAATTGGCATTTTCAATCGCTCTTATTATGAAGATGTTCTAGTGGTTAAAGTGCATCCTGAGTTATTGCAAAATTTGCCTGTAGGTAAAAGAGATAAAGCGTTTTGGCAAAGGCGTTATGAAGATATTAATGCCTTTGAACAACATCTGCAACGTAATGGCACCATCATTTTAAAATTCTTTTTAAATGTGTCTAAGCAGGAGCAAAAAAAACGTTTTTTAGAGCGCATTGATAAGCCGGAAAAGAACTGGAAGTTTAGCGCAGCGGATTTAACAGAGCGTCAATGTTGGCAAGATTATATGCGAGCATATGAGCAAGCTATTACGGCAACAAATACAGAATGGGCGCCTTGGCACATAGTACCTGCCGATAATAAATGGGTCACTAGAGCTTTGGTGGCTGAAACAATTACCACGACTTTGAAGGGTTTAGAGCTTCATTTCCCCAAGTTAACTAAAGAACAGGCTGATTTTTTAGTGAATGCTCGTCAGATCTTAGCTGAGGAATGATGTGGGTTTACTATTAAACGCTTGTTTTAAAAACAAGCGTTTAATACTAGAAATATTATATAGTGGATTGATGACTTAAGAACCAAAAAATAGCGGCAGAAACAGCGGCTACCCCTGTTAGCACTAAACCTATTAATATGATTTTATTTATGCCGGTTTTTTCAGTATTAGCAGTCGCGGTTTTACTTAAAACTACACCTTCGATTTGCGCGTTAATGGCTTTAAATTTGCCACGATGATCTCTGGTGACTTGGTAGTGAATAATGTCGCCTGTTACGGGTCTTCTGCTACTACTGTCTAATGCCGATATATGCATGAAAATATCTTTGCTGCCGTCATCAGGTTTGATAAATCCAAAACCTCTATCTTCTTTCCACGTTTTTAAAACTCCCTGCACCGTTTTTCTTGTCATAAGTATACTGTTATTGTCTCTGTGAGTGTTGTCGAGCGTGATCTATTGCGCCATGCATGATGCTTAATTTAAAGCGTAATAGACATTATGCTTAGTAAGGATGGTAGTTGATCAGTTGGCTTATTAATTAAAACTTTTTTTGAATAATGACTTTATCATCAATAATTAATTCTGATACACCGCCTAAAGCAGCATGTAATGTACAGCTTGCTTTTTTAAAGCCGCCTTTTTGATCATTTTCACCTAACCAAATTAGGGTAATGTAAGAATCTCTATCTGTTTTTGTTTCAGTTGGGAAAAAAACTTGCTCCCCGGTTTCTTGTTTTATTAATACCGGGCATTTCTCATTTGCCATGTTTTGAATGGCGACATAGTTTCTGATACTGGCTGCAGCCTCTTTTTGGGCGTTAGTTGGCTCTTCTTTACTTAAACCCACCATAATAAATCCAGCGGCAAAAACAGCTAATATAGCGAGTCCAATTTTCGTAGATTCAGACATTTTTATTTCCTATTGTTGAGTTTTATCCAATCTAACTAGCATTCCTTAAAAAGCTGGTCAATTCTATGCGAATTAATCCCGCTCAGCAATGAAAGTTAATCATCTTGTGTGGGTCGTATGTTTTTAAGCTGATGGTTTATTGGCTTTTAGCTAATTCTGTGACCGCAGGATAATTGACTTTTCCGGTCATTAACACTGGAACGCTTTCTACGACGATAATCTTTTTAGGTAAACAGATATTATTAACGCCAGGTGATGCTGTCATTAGATCATTAATAGTCGCGTCTTTGTGGGTAGTTACTAAAATGATTTGTTCACCTTTTTTAGCATCAGCAATGCTAACAGCCGCATGATGAGCTTCTGGCCATGCGTTAATCGCTAATTGTTCAACGGCCACTAAAGAAACCATTTCACCGCCAACTTTTGCAAAGCGTTTACTGCGGCCGCGAATACTAATAAAACCTTCGTGGTCTACATGCACAATGTCACCAGTGTCATGCCAGCCCTTGCCATAGCTAGATTCAGGGGGAACTAATTGCCCAGGATTACTGGGTAGAATATACCCCAGCATAATGTTTGGACCACTGACATGTAATTGACCTCCGTCTGTAATGCCATCAATTGCCTCTAATTCGTAGGACATTCTAGGTAAAAATCGCCCTACAGTGCCTGACTTATGATGGAGCGGTGTATTAACCGAGGTGATCGGTGAGGTTTCAGTTGCGCCATAACCTTCTAAAATTCTAATGCCAAATTTATCGGCCCAAATTTGCCGAGTGCTTTCTTGCAGTTTCTCAGCACCTGCAACCACATAGCGTAAATTGAAAAAATCATAGGCATGCGCTTTTTTTGCGTAAGCGGCAAAGAAAGTATTTGTGCCAAACATGATGGTGGCATGCACTTCATAAGCGATTTCTGGAATGACGCTAAAGTGTAAAGGCGACGGGTAATAGAAAGTTCTCATGCCACTAATAGTCGGCAAGATGGTGCCTACTGTGAAACCAAAGGAATGAAACATAGGTAAAAAATTCAACACGACATCTTTGGCGTTAAAACTAATGCAAGCTTCAAGTTGTTTGAGATTACCTAAGATATTAGCGTGAGATAATACAACGCCTTTGGGTGTGCCTTCTGAGCCAGAGGTAAATAAAACCACTGCGGGAGTATTGGGATCAAAGTTTTTAGCGTTGTACCAAAAATCAGTGGTTTTGGCCTTTAAAAAGCCGATTAATTTATCAAAGCGGGAAATGTTGGGGGCTAAATCTTCAAGATAGACTAGTTGACAATGCTGACTTAATTGTTCTGCTTCAGCTTGTAAGTTACCGAGTTCGATAAAACGATGTGAGCTTATGACGGTTTTAATTTGTGCAGTGTGGCAGGCCGAAATAATATTAGCGGATCCAGTCGAGTAATTTAACATCGCTGGTACGCGATGGTGTAATTGTAAACCTAGAATAGTGAGTAGAGTTTTAGAGGAGTTGGGTAGAAATACGCCAATATTTTCACCGATAGTAGTGATTTTTTTTAGGGCGTTACCTAATACAATAGTGCGGGTAATTAAAGAATTATAATTTAGACTGGAGCGGTCAGTATCTTCAGCGATTATATGTTTGGCGCCATGGATTTTTTGCGCGTCTAAGATGCTAGTAAAGATGGCTTGTTGGTAATGACTGGTATCAAACATCATGTTAGACATGATATCGGTTAATAATTGCCCGCAATAGGCGCGACGGTCTTTGCCTTTAATTTCTGGTGGCGCAGAAATATGCGTGGGTTTTGAAATATGAATAGAAATCTTAGGAAATAAGCGTAACCTGACCACATTGTGTAGTTTAGAAAAATGCGTGTATTGGGCGCCGGCAATGCGGATAGGTAAAATAGTGGCTTGGGTTTTGTCCGCAACCATACCAGTGCCGTCATAAACTTTCATTAAAGCACCCGTAACAGAAATGCGTCCTTCAGGAAAAATGACGGTGCGGGTATCGTTTTCTAGATGATGGATTAAATCCTTTAAAGATAAAGGATGCGTGGGATCCATAGGGAATACTTTAGATAAACCTAAAAATGGTTTAAGCCACCAGCGTTGGGATATATGGGTATTAATGGCAAAGGTAATGTCATCGGGTAAAAACACACCTAAGAGTAAAGGATCTAAAAATGAGGTGTGATTGGCAACAATTAAAACTCGTTTTCCGGCATTTTGGTAATTATCTAAGCCAGTGACTTCTACTCTATAAACTAAGCGTAATAGCAAGCGTAAACATATTTTTAACATCGGGATCTCTTTAAGATTAAAAAACACAATAGATTTAGCATAGATATCTTAAATTAAATTCATTTAAGGTTATAATTTTGCTTAATAATTGTATGTTGAGGGATAATTCTCTATCATGCGACACTGCAACACAAATTGTTTACATAATAATAACAGGAGTTTTGATGAAATTAATAACCGCAATAATTAAGCCATTTAAAATGGATGATGTTAGAGAAGCCCTATCCGATATAGGTGTTGCAGGAGTCACTGCAACTGAAGTTAAAGGTTTTGGTCGTCAAAAAGGTCATACAGAATTGTATAGAGGTGCTGAGTATGTTGTTGACTTCTTACCCAAAGTTAAGTTAGAAATCGCCGTAGCGGATGATATGGTAGATAAAGCGGTAAGTACGATAGTTAATGCTGCTAATACTGGCAAAATTGGGGATGGTAAAATATTTGTATCTAATTTAGAACAAGTAGTGCGCATCAGAACAGGGGAAACTGGAGAGGATGCGATTTAAATGTTTGCTAAATCTAGATTTAAGGCCTTTACGTTAGGCCTTTTTTTATTACCTCAGTTAGCTTTAGCAGAGGGATTAAATCAAGCTAATACCGCTTGGATCTTAACTTCAACGGGCTTAGTGTTGTTTATGACTATTCCGGGTCTATCATTATTTTATGGTGGATTAGTTAGAAGTAAGAATGTGTTGTCGGTGTTGATGCAATGTTTTGCCATTACTTGTTTGGTCTCCATCTTATGGCTGGCGGGGGTTTATAGTTTTATCTTTGCTAATGGTGGCGAGTTACAAAAGTTTATTGGTGGCGCATCTAAGGTCTTTTTACCGGGCATTAATACGGCGGCCTTGATAGGTGATATCCCTGAAACTGTGTATTTTATGTTTCAAATGACTTTTGCCATTATCACGCCTGCTCTTATTGTCGGTGCATTTGCAGAACGTATGAAATTTTCTGCCATGTTGTGGTTTAGTGGTTTATGGCTAATTTTCGTTTATATGCCCGTATGTCATTGGATATGGGGCGGTGGATGGCTGCAAGATTTAGGCGTTATGGATTTTGCTGGTGGTATTGTTATACATGTTAATGCCGGTGTGTCCGCTTTAGTCGCTGCTTTAGTGATAGGTAAGCGTAAAGGTTTTCCTAACACAGCGATGCCACCTCATAATATGACTATGGTCGTAACGGGTGCAGGTATGTTGTGGGTGGGTTGGTTTGGTTTTAATGCGGGCAGTGCGTTAACGGCTGATGGTAGAGCGGGTATGGCTATGTTAGTGACTCATATTGCAGCTGCGGCGGGCTCTCTTACTTGGATGACTATCGAATGGCAACGTTTTGGTAAACCCAGTGTTTTAGGAATAGTAACAGGCATGGTTGCCGGTTTAGGTACGATTACTCCTGCCTCTGGATTTGTTGGCCCTATGGGGGCCTTGGTGATTGGGGTTGCTGCCGGTATGGTGTGTTTTTACGCAACCCAATACGTTAAACGTACTTTAAAAATTGATGATTCCTTAGACGTTTTTCCTGTCCACGGTGTGGGTGGCGTCATGGGTTCATTATTAACGGGAGTGTTTGTTAGTACACAATTTGGTGGTTTGGGCCTAGCTGAGGGTGTTAGTATGGGACATCAATTGAGTGTGCAAGCTTTGGCTATAGTGGTTACAGCGTTTTGGAGTGCAGTCTTTAGCTATTTGATATTGAAACTATTAGATAGTTGCTTAGGTCTAAGAGTAACAGTTGATGAAGAGGATCAGGGTTTAGATACCGTGTTACATGAAGAAACCGGGTATTTAGATTTGTAAATATTATTAGTATTAGAAAAAGTTAGCAAGGATGCTAGCTTTTGTATTTGGGATTTAGGCATGGCCATTCAGCGCGTATTAGATTATCTTAAAAAGCTATTGTTAGGCGTTGGTATCCTGTTATTGTTTTATATCTTCATTGGTTTTTTAGTAGTCCCTCCATTTTTAAAATTTAAACTCCCCGATATTCTGCAACAAGAAACAGGTCGAAAGACGTTGATTTCTGCTGTTAAATTCCAGCCTTTTTATCTAATACTTAATATTCAAGGTATTCAAATTCTGGAACCTGACGGTCAACCGCTGATAGCCTTAGATGAGTTAACAGTTGATTTAAATTGGCTTGCTTCTATCAAGCAAGTGGGATTAGTGGTTGATGAGGTTATTATCAACAAGCCCATGGTTAATGTCGTTATTAATAAATCGGGTGCCTTAAATCTTAAAGATCTTTTTAAAGCCAATTCAAAGAAACCTCCGGCTGCGGATTCAGAAGATTTAGACTATTTCGTGACGCAATTGTCTATTCAAGATGGCAGTGTATCTTGGACAGATATGCAAGCGGATATCGCTATTAAAGAAGAAATTAACGCGGTCAACATCCATTTAAAAAACCTAAATAATAGCCTAGAGATCAAATCTGAACTAGATGCTGCTCTATTATTAAAATCGGGCGGGGAATTACAGTTACGTGGCAATTTTAATATAGCAGCTGAATCTGCAGAGGGTCATGTCAGTTTAAATAAAGTATCACTAAATACCTTGGTAGCGTTTACATCAAAAGCGCAATTACCAGTTATTGTAAGGGGGTATGAGGGTTTGGAAGCGGATTTTAGTGTAAACGGATTTAGTAAGGATCCAAAATTACGCATTAAAAATGCATTCGTGAATCTCAATGATGTTGAGTTGTTAGCTAAAGAGCAGAATAAAAAACTTATCAGCATTCCGGCATTAAAGATAGCAGGCATAGAGCTCAATTTAAAACAAAAAACGCTGGGTATTAAATCGATATCTGCGGCTAACGGTCTTGTTTATGCCAGTTTAGAAGCCGATGGTGTCCTGAATTATGCAACACTATTTGCTAAACCAGAGGCGCAGGATAAAGAAGAAACTCAGCCAGTAGTGGAGACAAAGGCAGTTAAAGATAAGCCATGGGATATTAAGGTGGCGGGTGTGGAGGTGACTAATTTTGGTTTGGATTTTGAAGATAAAACTTTAAAGAGTCCTGTAAAGGTTAATTTGCATCCGATTAATTTTAAGGTCACTGAGTATACCAATACGCCCGACATTAAAACGCCGATTGAATTGATGGTGGGTATTAATAATGCGGGTTCTATCAAGTTGCAAGGTAATGCTGTTGCGGAGCCTTTGGCTGCTGAAGTCGATCTTAAAATTGAGAATATTGATTTAGAAAAGTTTCAATCGTATTACGAAAAATTCGTGCATCTTGATGTGATTGATGGCGCATTGAATATGGAGGGTAAGCTTACTTTTGCAAAATTAGATCAAGATAGACCTGATATTCAATTTATCGGTAATGTGGAAATTTCTCGATTATTAACGCGTGATCAGATTTTAAATAAAGACTTTGTAAAATGGGACGCGATGTTTCTTAAGGATATGGATATTAATTATTTGTCCAATACTTATGCAGCTAAGTCGGTATTATTTGATAAGCCTTATCTTAGAATTTCTATTCGAAAAGATAAAACAGTCAACTTTAATGATATTTTGGTGGTTGATGAGCAGCAATCTAAGACTAATACCAAGGTGGTTCAAGCTGAGGGCTTGACTGATAGTGGTCGTCAGGCAAGTTTTCATTTAGGGACGGTACAGATTAAAGAGGGAGCTTCTGACTTTTCAGATTTATCTTTAATACTCCCATTTGAGGCAAGAATTCAGAGCTTAGCCGGAGGTGCAAGCGGCATCTCTTCAGAAAAAGATTCTAAAATTAAGGTCGCTTTAAAAGGCAGTGCCTATGATTTGGCGCCTGTTGATATCGATGGTGAAATGAGTCCTTATATAGGAAGTTACCATGCGAAAGTAAATTTTAAAGGTTTGCCTATGCCATTGGTTACGCCTTATATGGTGCAGTTCTCTGGTTATAAGGTCGAAAAAGGTAAGATGACTTTGGGCTTAAATTATAATGTGGCCAATAGCGATTTATCAGCAACCAATAGTTTATTGATAGATCAGTTTGAGTTAGGTGAACGGGTAGAAAATCCAAATGCGGTGGCATTACCTATTAAGTTAGCGGTGGCTTTGTTAAAAGATGCTCAAGGTCAAATAAAAATAGACTTGCCTATTTCGGGCAGTTTAAATGATCCTCAGTTTAGTATCGGGGGTGTGGTTGCAGATGCTCTTTATAAAGGTTTGGGTCATTTAGTGGCTTCACCTTTTACGACGTTAGCGTTATTAATTGGCGATGAAAAAGATCTTAATTTAATTAGTTTTGAGCCCGGAAGTTCTTCTTTAACGCAGGGGCAAAAAGATAAATTATTGGAATTAGCTCAGGCTTTAAGAACACGCCCTAATTTGGATTTAGAAATTAAGGGTGCTGCTTTTCAGTCCCAAGATTGGCCTTTTATTCGACAAGATGCGCTTTATGAACAGTTAAAAAGACAGCGTGCTGCTGAACTTAATAAAGATGCTAAAAAAAGAATTCGCGATGAGTATGTACAGCTTAGTAATGATGATTACAAGCGTCTATTGGCGGATTTTTTTATTGAAAAGTTTCCTAAATTAGCAAAACGTACATTATTAGGTGAGCCCGTTTTATTGGATTCAAGTATGGGTGAATTTTATCAAGTCGCCAAAGAAAATTTGATAACGTTGATTAAACCAGAGCCAGAAAGACTTAAATCATTGGCAACTTCTAGAGCTCAAACAATTGCTAATTTTTTGGTTCATCATGGAGCAATTCCAGCAGAAAATATTTACCTACTGGATACCTTGGTCGACTTAGATTCAACTGATAAAGAAATTGTGACAATGTTATTCTTGAATGCCAAATAAATTACTATTTACCATTCTAAGATTTTCCACACATTAATGTTACTTTCGCCGTGATCTAAATCATCTCGGCGCACATCCATCTTGCCATCACCATCCTTATCTAAGAAATAGTAGGGTGGTCCAAAATCAGGTATTACCTTTATCATAAACAGCTTGCCACTGCGGCGATATTCTTGAATGGTTTTTTTGCCTTTACGAATAATAGTAATGTCGGGCTCCAATACCTCACCACTTTGGGCGGCCGGAATAGGGTCTGGCGCTTCTGGCAGCGCTTCAAGTTGTGGAGGTCTATCATCGACAGCAAATGCTGGAAAAGTAAGCACAATGCTGAGTAAAATAAGATAACGCATAAGTTGACTCGTTCAATGTAATTTTAACGCTATCTTATTATAGTTTTTAGTCAGCTGCTTAACTAAAATAGCAAACCCTCAGTGCTAATACGCTGGGTTATAATATTTAATTTACTAGGCGAGGCAGATGAAAAGATTAATTGAAACTAGAATTGTTAATCCATTGCTGGAGAAATATGGTGTGCCAGCTTATAAAACCCCAGGCTCAGCTGGATTAGATTTAATCGCTTGTATTGACAAGTCGGTTACTCTATCAGGTGGTAAAAATGTGCTGATTGGCACTGGCTTAGCAGTCAATATTCAAGATCCTGGCTTGGTTGCGATAGTGGCTAGTCGAAGTGGGCTTTGTTTGAATAACCAAATTCGAGTGGGTCAGGGTTTAGGTATTGTCGATTCTGATTATCATGGTGAAATTGGTGTCATTCTTCATAATGATGGTTTAGATGATTATGTTGTGCAACCCGGTGAGCGCATTGCGCAGCTATTATTTATGCCAGTTGTTCAAGTTGATTTCAAAATTGTTACAGATTTTACAACGATTACTGATAGAGGCGCCGGTGGTTTTGGTCATACCGGTCGTCATTAAGAATCACCTTTAGTTTTAGCCAATGATTTTAGTATCTAGGCAACTTTAACCCTCCCCCAAGTAAAATGGA
>CAIVAH010000134.1 GCA_903903765.1 uncultured Methylococcaceae bacterium | reverse complement strand
TTAGCTTTCGAAATAATATACGTTAGCTCTGCCAAAGAAACTTGCCCCGCTAAATTAATAGTATCAACAGGCAATTGCTCGACAATACAGGCGATATTGTTTAACTCTTCTTGGCCAGTGCCACCAGATACCACTATTATATAACCCAGTTTATTTAGATAGCGTCCAACAGACACCCAGCCCTCAAGCGTCCATTGCTTATAAGTCCACTGCGGAAAAGGATGTATTAGCACAAACGGTGTCGATGCTTTTAAAAACGGAAATCTTTCAAGAAGTGCAACATTGTTTGTAAGTTGCGGTGGGGTTAAAGCAAAATACCTTGGCACTTTCATTAAATCAAGTAGCTTTAAATGCTGTAAAACCGTGTGGGTGTTTTCATTATCAAACTCTGTCCAGCGTTGCACAAAAAAACGCTTCCAACCCGTTTTTGAAGTTTTAGGAGGCACTGCATTGACTCTAAAGGGCGCCGCCAATAAAGTATAAAAAAAAGGCCGATCACCTGTTTGTATGGCTATTGCTAAATCATAACGTCTAAAAATTTTCTTAACTAACAGCCAATTATCTTTTAATGATGGTCGACTTGGCGTCGTAATAACAGTGTTAATATCCGGATTACCCTCCAGCATAGCCGCCGTATTCTGAAAAACTAACACATCTATTTTTGTATCTGGATAAGCGGTTTTTAAGGCGCTAAATAAGGGGGTTGCCAGCAACACATCACCCAGATAAGGCATAGCAATAACCAATATATTTCTGGGTTTAACTTTTAAGGATTTTGTTGGTGTTGCGTGACCTAATTTAGACATTACGGTTTAACTTAAACATCTGCCCCGTTTAACCAAAGGTCATGTTTATTACATAAACTCCCTACATAAATAGGGCCAGTGTAATCAGTTAAAGTAAAAGTTGAAATGGCAGCACTTTCTTTAGTGGGATCGAACAAGTGTTCTTGCAGAAACTTATAGTTTTGATCTAATAAAACATGCTTCACGATATAGTGCTCATAACCTTTCATTTCATGAGCAGTCACTACTTTGATAGTCGCTTTATTACCGACTTTTTCTACATCAATACTAGGCAAATGTGTTGCAGCTTTACCATTCCAACGCCCTTGATTATCTTTGGTGTAGTAAATATCTGCCGCACCTTTCAAATATTTTTCAGTTTCTACGCCAGCGATAACGGGCGCAATCAAACCAGCACCAACACTTAAAGCACCTAACCGAATAAAATCTCTACGCTGCATACTAGTTCTCTCTTGAGTTTAAAATAATAATTATATGCTATCTAAAATCAGTCCACTTATGTAAGCAAACTGACTGAAGCTACTCACTATAAATAACTTGATCTTTAAATGCGTTACAAGCTTATAAAAGTATATCACAACACGGATTTTCTTAGCCGCCCCATCAATTATACATATAACTCATATGGTTATATTTAGCATCAATCAAGCTTAAGCTGCCATATATCAATATTCAGATAAAGCATCCTAAACCTAGGATGAAGCTGATTAACATTAAGTTACAATTACTGTAATTTAAGATGAAACAACTGAAACTTAGCATAGATTATCCTAAAGCTAAGATGGTATTAACGAAGCTTAAGATTAAGCATCCTAAACCTAATATAACTAAAACCAATATTAGGAAACCTTATTAGAATCCTGAACCATAAGCCTTTACCTTTATATAATCAAAGGCTTTACCTATTGCTACTAACACCACAGGGGCTCCCCCCATTGCTACAGCATCGACTAAACAATACCAAGCCGCCACACCACTAGGTGGATTGCCCTGGGGTAAATGTAATACCGGATCAATAGCCGCCCATTTCCAAGTACCCACCGCCGTACCAATCAACTCTAACCATGTCGTGATAAAAAAAGCCGCTAAATACACCATGGGGGAGCGTCCTTTAAAAAGATAAATCAAAAATACACAAAACAATAATGCACCGACATAATCGCCTTGTTCAGGAATACCACTCACACCCCATAAAGACCATAAACCGCACACAACTAATACAAATACGGTAATTTCCCGTGCATATCTTAAAAATAAACCAGAACGCGCTAAAGCCACTGCTGTTAAATAAACCATGCCATGACCGGGTGGCACATAAGCGGGTACGTTACCAAACCGATAGGTGTAACCGCCCATATAAGGCGAGGCAAAATGCTCACCAATGGTTGCAAACATAACTGCAATAACAACCTGCATTCTAACTTCTCTGTTTTCACCTAAGAGTAAGCCAATCAAAAACACCCAACCACTCACCCCTAAGGCATTTTGTTTTTCAATACTGGCATTAGCATCCGACATTAAACAAACGGCTACACAAAAGAAAGTAAAAGCTGCAATAAAGTAATCTCGTTTTTTATGAGGATAAGCAATATTAACGAGTGGAAAATGGCGTAACAAAATAACCTCTTAAAACTTATAAAATATAAAAAATTAGGTAACAGTGCAAAAATACTCTCAAGTCAATGGCATTATTCAATCTGACTCTTTGCAATGACGCTTAAAGTAGGGACACTTAAATAATGTCTCTATAAAAATGCCCAAACCACTACGATATAACGACTTAATTTACCCGCGAAAATAAGCAAACACGCCGGAATCATTGGCAACTTTAACCACCCACCCGCAAAACAAAACGCATCACCCACAATAGGTAACCAAGAAAAAAATAAGATCCATAGACCTTTTTCTTGAACAACACGCAAAGCTTTTTGATTTTTTTCGGGTAATAAGCTTGCCACCGGATATTTCTTTGCCGCCAAACACCCGAGCCACCAAGTGGTCATCGCACCCAAGGTATTACCCACTACAGCCAAGGTGAGTAAATAGCCAATAGGATATTGGCCTTGCGAAACCATATAAGCCAATACAACTTCTGAACCACCCGGTGCAATCGTTGAAGAAATAAAAGCGCTTAAAAATAAGCCCCACGCTCCCGACATTAGATCTGACATTATTTTATCTCAAAAAAAAACCTGTACTCATAGAGCACAGGTTTTTTTACTTCCGTAGGTGGATTATTTCTCGGGCAATTCTTTGTCTTTATTAAGACCCACTAATTTAAGTAAAACTGACACATACTTAGCTAACCATTCGATAAGCGCTCTTAAATCGGCAAAGACATGAGTGATGACTTCTGAAACACTAAGACCTTGATATCGACGCGATAAATACGGTGCAACCAATAAACCAATAGCTAAACCAATCACCGTAACACCAGAGATTAAAGAATCCTCTACAACAACCGCTGCTGCTTTAGCAGCAGGCTTATTGGCTACTACAGGCGCTGCCGCAACGGGTTCAGGAAGTAAAGCATCTGCATGGGCTTTGGCGTTTAGTTGTTCTAGGGTGATTTTATAATCATCTGGCACGACTAAAGCTGTTAAACCAGGAATACTAGGCAAATCACCATCACCCTTACCCACTTTTAACTGGGCTTTCATGCCCTTTTCCATGTGTTGCGCAATATCACAATGCACTAAGTAGGTTTTATCACCGGGGGGTAATATCAACGTACCTGAAATTTTTGAAGGGCCGGATGCCTCTATATGAAACATACCTTTAGGATAGAGATATTTAGGTAAACCATGCATCATCCATTGATGTCTGATATTATCTTCATTGACAAAATGGACTGTTAATTTAGTACAAGGTTTAAAATTAAACTCTTGCGTATCAAAGGAAAACATACGACCCGGAAACTTCTCAGCATACTTATGACCCGCATGTACGGTAACTTCTCGGGTTTCTGAAATCTTATCGCAACCACCGGGTAAGGTATTAGTATTTTGACCCATCACCATACCACCGGCCATATCCATTAAATGACCATCACCGTGATCCATCAGCATACCATCATGCTCTTCATATTCTATCGCACTAACTGGCGCTGAGAACAAGGCAATAAGTGCTACAACTGATAATAATTTCAACATCTTTACTTCCTCTATTAACACTTTATTAATAGATGCTACGAAACATTTAACTTAAGTTTAGCCATTAAATGCTTCGTAAGACCTGATCTTTATTTATGCTTTTATTTTACCAATAATTCCATCAATTTGACGTTTAAAGCCTGCACTAGATAAGTACAATACATACAAACCGGCAAAGGCAAAAAATGCATACAACAATAAATTGTTTTTACTAACCGATGGTCCACCACCGGCTTTAAAACCCATGTGCACATCTAATCTTTGTGTTGAAGAACCCGCTTCTTTATCAGCTGGATCGGGTACTAAAGTAATATGAATTAAATATTGACCGGGTTCTGCCACACCGTTAGGGAGTTCTAAGTTAACAGAGCCTTTTTTATGTTTTGCGCTAGCTAAGAAAAATACTTGTTTACCTTCTGGCTCTTTGGTTACTTCAAACTCAACCAACATGTTTCTGTATTTCATGTCTTGATAGTCAAAAACTAACTGTGTCAAAGTATTAGTGCCCGGTAAATTACCGCAGAACTCTTCAGCTGGATACGCGCTTGGCTGATAAGCGGTATAATGAATCCAATGCGTGGGTTCTAATTCAAATTTACATTGATCGGTGTCCGTTCCTGCAGCACCACCGTGCGCCCATATAGAAGCAGAAAATAATAAGCCTGCTAATGTTAGGCAACCTTTTCTGATTAGTTGTACTTTATTCATAATACCTTCCCATATTTTGATACATTATTATTATATGATTGATTTACTACTCAATTTATGTTCAATTTCTTTAAAACTACGCTATATTCACATCACACCCATCTATAGCAACGCCAACTCTAGCACACCACCTCATCTAAATAAAGAAATTGATAGGATTCTTATCCTAAAAACAGTTTTTATAAACAATTTGCTAATGACTTGAATGGGCTCTTGCTATCCAACCTTACTTTTCGTAGACTTAAGCTAACTAATTTAATCGGAGCTCAAAAACACATGTCATCTTTGACTACTTCAAAAGCATGGAGTGCATTACAAAGCCATTATCAAGAAACAAAAAATGATCATGTCCGTGATGCCTTCAAGAAAGACCCTGATCGTTTTAAGAAGTTCTCCATTAGTTTTAATGAAATTTTATTTGATTATTCTAAAAACAGAATATCAGATGACACTTTATCTTTATTATTTGAACTTGCAAATTTTACAGGCTTAAAAGCTAAAACAAATGCGATGTTTGCTGGGGATAAGATCAATACCACTGAACATCGTGCCGTATTGCACACCGCCTTAAGAAACAAAAGTGGCAACCCTGTCTACGTAGATGGTGTTGATGTGATGCCAGATGTAAACGCAGTTCTCGATAAAATGCGCACGTTTTGCGCTTCAGTTCGCTCTGGCGCATGGAAAGGCTATACTGGCAAAGCCATTACCGATGTGGTTAACATTGGCATTGGTGGTTCTGGCTTAGGACCTAAAATGGTCTCAATGGCTCTAACGCCTTACAGTTCAAATAGCTTAAAAGTTCATTATGTTTCCAATATTGATCAAACCAATATTATTGAAGTTTTAAAACAAATATCCCCCGAAACGACACTCTTTATCATTGCTTCTAAAGTATTTAATACCCAAGAAACCATGATGAATGCTAAATCAGCTAGAAATTGGTTCTTAGAATCTGCTAAAGACCCTGACGCAGTTGCTAAACATTTTGTGGCTATTTCGACGCATGCCGAAAATGTAGCCGCTTTTGGTATTGATACTAACAATATGTTTGAGTTTTGGGACTGGGTCGGCGGGCGTTACTCTTTATGGTCTGCAGTAGGATTATCTATCGCGCTTTATATAGGCATGGATAATTTTGAAGAGTTATTGCAAGGTGCTTATGAAGCTGATGTACACTTTTATGAAACACCCTTTGAACAGAATATTCCAGTGATCATGGGTTTACTAGGCATTTGGTATAACAATTTTTATAACGTTGCCTCTCATGCCTTATTACCCTATGACCAATCGATGCGTTATTTTGCAGATTACTTTCAACAAGGCGACATGGAAAGTAATGGTAAGAGTATCAACATGGACGGCGAAAAAGTTGATTACAATACCGGCCCAATTATCTGGGGACAACCCGGCACTAATGGTCAACATGCCTTCTTTCAATTAATTCACCAAGGCACCAAACTAATCCCTTGTGACTTTTTAGCTGCCGCTAACAGTCATTATCATTTATCTGAACATCATGATATTTTAATATCAAACTTCTTAGCTCAACCAGAAGCATTGATGAATGGCTTAACTGCAGAAGAAGTTAAGAAAAAGCTAAACGCAAAAGAACAAGAAGATACTTTACTAGTGGCGTCTAAAGTCTTTGAGGGTAATAAACCGTCTAATTCATTCCTTTTTAAAAAAATGACACCTAAAACTTTAGGATCCTTATTAGCCTTTTATGAACACAAGATCTTTGTGCAAGGCGCTATTTGGAATATCAATTCTTTCG
>CAIVAH010000133.1 GCA_903903765.1 uncultured Methylococcaceae bacterium | reverse complement strand
TCAAAAATGCCGAAGTTTGAAAAATTAAATGCAAAGGAATTTGCAGAGTTGATGACTTATGTGCGTAATAGTCTGGGTAATAAAGTGGGCGATGAATTACAGCCAAAACAAACAGCATTACCGGATGATGATGAATAGTTCTCAGATGCTACTATCAACTTACTCTTTTTTATTAATTTTAGAGGTATAAATTATGTCTGCTGTTGTAGATGAACATGATCATGATCACCATGCTGATGATCACCACGATCACGGTCCCGATAAAGGATTGTTGAGATGGGTTATTACTACCAATCATAAAGACATTGGTACTTTGTATTTATTATTCGCTTTAACCATGTTTTTTGTGGGTGGCTCAATGGCTATGGTAATTCGAGCTGAATTATTCGAGCCAGGTTTGCAGTTTGTAGATCCTGCATTTTTCAACTCAATGACTACTATGCATGCTTTAGTCATGGTGTTTGGTGCAGTTATGCCAGCGTTTGTTGGTTTAGCCAACTGGCAAATTCCATTGATGATTGGTGCTACTGATATGGCATTACCTCGTATGAACAATATGAGTTTTTGGATGTTGGTTGCTGGTGTGTTGTTATTAGCCAGTACATTATTCATGGAAGGTGGCGCACCTAATGGCGGTTGGACTTTATATCCACCTTTAGTATTGCAACCGATTACTGTTGGAAAAGCACTGCCTTTTGCTATTTTCTCTGTGCATTTGTTAGGTATTTCATCAATTATGGGCGCTATTAATATTATCGCGACCATATTCAATATGCGTGCCCCCGCTATGAAGTTGATGGATATGCCTTTGTTTGTATGGACTTGGTTGATTACTGCGTTTTTATTAATTGCTGTTATGCCGGTATTTGCTGGTGCAGTGACTATGTTATTAACTGATAAGTTTTTCCATACCAGCTTCTTTAATGCTGCGGGTGGCGGTGATCCAGTATTGTATGAGCATATCTTCTGGTTCTTCGGTCATCCAGAAGTATATATTATGATTTTGCCTACTTTTGGCGTAGCTTCTACAATCATTCCTGTGTTTGCACGTAAGCCATTGTTCGGTTATGCATCTATGGTGTGGGCAACTGCATCTATTGCATTTTTGTCATTTATCGTATGGGCGCATCACATGTTTACTGTGGGTATGCCAATTGCGGGTGAGTTGTACTTTATGTACGCAACCATGATTATTGCTGTTCCGACGGGTGTAAAAGTATTTAACTGGACTGCTACAATGTGGAAAGGTGCAATGACATTTGAAACGCCAATGTTATTTTCAATTTCATTTGTAGTCTTATTTACCTTGGGTGGCTTTACTGGTCTGATGATGTCTATTGCACCATCAGACTTTCAATATCATGATACCTATTTTATTGTGGCACATTTCCATTACACCTTAGTACCTGCATCAATATTCATATTGATGGCTGCAGGTTATTTTTGGTTACCAAAATGGACTGGTCATATGTATAACGAAAAAATTGGCCAATTACATTTTTGGTTGTCAGTTATTTCTGTCAATATATTATTTTTCCCACAACACTTTTTAGGTTTGGCAGGTATGCCAAGACGTATTCCAGATTATGCTGTGCAATTTGCTGATTGGAATATGATTTCTAGTGTGGGTGGTTTTATTTTTGGAGCTAGTCAATTACTTTTCCTTTACATAGTTATTGATACTATCAGAGGTGGTACTGGTGAGAAGGTTTCTGATGAAGTATGGGAAGATGCAGGTAAGCATGGTTTAGAGTGGACATTGCCTTCACCTGTTCCATATCATACTTGGACGACACCTCCTTTAACTGTGCCTACTGAACACGTGCTTGATTCACACTAAGCTTTGTAAGTCTAATGTAGCGTAGTTTTGTTAACGATGACTACGCTACATAACTTTATATATAAACATGACAGTAAAAAATAAGAATATTTTAACGGCGGTTATTTTAGGGGCTATTACCTTAATTTTCTATTTATTCGCAGTTGCTCAAGCCGTATCTTAATGACAGATTCTATTAGTAGAAAAAACCTTAAACTGGCGAGAACCCTATTATTGGTGGCAGTAGCTATGTTTGGTTTTGGATATGCTTTAGTGCCTATTTACGATGTGTTATGTGAATGGAAATGGATAGAGCGTGATAGGCCAGATGATATTAAGAAAGTATCTGAATCCGCTCATAAAGTCGATGTTAATAGAGAGATAACTGTGGAGTTTCTGACTGTATTAAACGAGTCGACTCCTATGGAATTTTACGCTGAAAAGAAACAAATAATAGTGCACCCAGGTGAATACCATACGGTTAACTTTTATGCTGAAAATAAAACAAATAAAGAAATGAAATCTAGAGCTATCGCTAGTTTTTCGCCGGCTTTAATAAGTAAATATTTTGAAAAAATAGAGTGTTTTTGTTTCTCAGAGCAAACCTTTAAACCAAGGGAAACTAAAAAAATGCCGATGCGTTTTGTTATTAACCCAGAAATACCTGAGCAATATAAAACTATTACGCTGTCATACACATTTTTCGATAATACTGAAAGGTAAATAAATAATTAAAATAGGGGAATCTAATGTCTACAAATAGCACGTATTACATACCGCATAAGGCGACTTGGCCCGTTGTTGGAACGGTTGGGTTGATGATTATGCTCGCTGGATTTGCTAACTACTTAAACGGTTCTTCAGTTGGACAGCCGATGATGATAGTTGGTTTATTGACTTTTATCACTATGTTGGTAGGTTGGTTCAGCTTGCAAGCAAAAGAAAGTGAATCGGGCATGTATAATCATGAGGTGGGTATTTCATATAGACATGGCATGATGTGGTTCATCTTTTCAGAAATAGTTTTCTTCGCAGTGTTTTTTGGCACTCTTTGGTACACAAGAAATTTATCGGTACCCTGGTTAGGTGAAGGTGCAACTAAAGAACTTTTATGGCCTGCTTTTGATGCAACATGGCCCACGAATGGGCCAGGTAAAGTAGGTGGTGATTTTGAACCTATGGGTGCATGGGGTTTACCATTCTTAAACACTTTGCTTTTATTAACAAGTGGTGTGACTTGTACTTGGGCTCATCATGGCTTATTGGCAAAAAACCGTGATCAATTGATTAAAGGTTTAATTGCAACGGTAGCATTAGGCTTCTTGTTTGTATGTTTTCAAGCGATTGAGTATCATGAAGCTTATACAGAAATGGGCTTGACATTAGGGTCGGGTGTTTATGGTTCGACTTTCTTTATGCTAACAGGTTTCCATGGCTTCCATGTCTGTGTCGGAGCAATAATATTAAGTGTGGTGTTATTCCGTAGTACTAAAGGTCACTTCTCACCAGAGAACCATTTTGCATTTGAGGCAGCTGCTTGGTATTGGCATTTTGTTGACGTAGTTTGGTTAGGGTTATTTATTTTCGTATATTTAATGTAATAACTATTTCTTGCTTTAGAAAGCGCTGCCTATTTTGGGCGGCGCTTTTTTTTTGTCAGCACTTTTTAATGTTTATTTTGTTCAATATCGGCGGTATGTGCGTTGTGCATTTTTAAACCTATGCCATGAGGTTTAATGAGGCCAGTTGCAAAAGCAATAAAAATAAATACAAATAAAATCAATGAAAGCGAAATTCGAAAGGTTAATGATTTAAGAGTTTTTTGTGATTGTTCTTCTGATTTATGTTTTATTAAGTGATATAAAGCCGAACCTAAAGTTATAATTATTATAATAAAGGTGATAAGTACGATACTTTGAAGAATCATGGTAGAGTTGAATTAATGATTGATGGTTGTTGTTTATTTTCGTTTATTTTCGAAATTGTGCCAATAATTTAAAATAAAACATTATTCTTTATAAAATGGTATGTAAATGAATTTTAAAAAAACACCTACGATCGTTTATTTATGTGCATTAGCGTTGTTAATTAGCTTAGGCTTATGGCAATTAGATCGTGCGACACAAAAAAAAGAATTGTTAGAACAGCGACAAGCAGGTATCGCAAGTTCTGAAGTTTTGCATTTGTCCAATAATACTATAGACGACAGTGAGTTATTGAGATATAAAAAAGTAATTATCAAAGGGCGTTATGATGAAACCCATCAGTTTTTGATTGATAATCAAATAAACGCCGGTAAAGTAGGTTTCCTTGTTTTGACACCTTTTATCTTATTAGATGGTTCACGGTCAGTATTAGTCAATAGGGGGTGGGTTCCTCTTAATGTAAATAGAAATATCTTGCCTGATTTGAGTCTACAGACTAATCCTGAAGAGATTACTGGGAGAATAAATAGTTTTCCAAGTGTTGGAATTAAATTGTCTGGTTCAGAAATACCTAGTTTAACTTGGCCCGCTGTAGTGCAAGTAGTTGATAATCAAGTTTTGGCTAAAATATTGGGTTATGATCTTTTTAATTTTCAAGTCGAATTAGATAAGGAATCATCCGAAGGTTATAAACGCGACTGGCAACTCAGTGCAATTATGTTGCCTGAACAGCATTTAGCTTATGCTATTCAGTGGTTTGCCTTAGCTCTAACTTTAACAGTGTTGTTTTTTTGGTATAGTAAAAAGAATAATAAAAATGAATGAACAACAGAAGAAAAATCAAATTTTAATAGTCTCTATTTTTTCAATGACTATTATTCCGTTTTTAATCGCTTGGGGATTAAAAGAACATCCAAATTTAGTTAATGGCACAACAAATAGAGGTCAACTCGTTATCCCTCCTATTACTATAGCTCAACAAGATATTAGTGGGTTTGATACTTTTTCGGTAAATAATATCAAAGAAATACAGGGGCATTGGTTGATAGCTAATGTGATTCCAAATGATAGCTGTAATGAGGTTTGTATCGAGTCTTTATTAAAGACTAAACAATTAAGATTGATGCTGAATAAAGAGTTACCTCGCACTAGACGCATAGCCATTATATATAAAAGTCCAAATGAAGATGTTGCCTCGGAGTGGTGGTTAAAAGATACGCTATTATGGCGTTTAAATCGTATTGAAGACAAAGAAAGTCATGATCAATATAGGCGTTTATTGCACCAAGAAAATAAGCTCGATTCTGGGTTGATCAATAAACTAATTGAAAATGAGAATAAAGAAATGGCACTTAATTCTGATTTAATAAGAATCAAATTGAGTGAGGAAGTATTAAATAAAATATCAGCGATCAGTAAGCAACCTTTACAAGATGGAATGCTTTTTTTAATTGATCCATTAGGTAACTTAATGATGCAATACGATTCTGGCTTTGATACCTACAAGGTAAAAGACGATCTAATGCATTTACTTAGAATTTCACAAATTGGCTAGCGGGTAAAAGATGTTTAGAAAATTAACATTGTTCAGTGTTGTTTTAACAGCAATCATCTTGGTATTGGGGTTACCTGTTAGGATTGGTGATATATCTGCTGGTATTATTGATCATGACTTGATTGAAGTAATAAAAACTGAAGCTCATAAATACCTAACTATGGCTTTGGGATTTACGGTTTTATCTATAAACATAGTCGCTTGGTTACAAAAACCATTAAAACTAAAAATAATTATTACTAGTTTCATAGTGTTCTTTATAATTTTGTTACAAGCAGCACTAACGTTTTTTGCATTTTTATATACTGGTTACCCAATAGTTATCGCGTTTCACTTAATATCTGGTTTATTAATATTTTGGCTACTTTATTATTTATTACTGCACTCAGGTCAGGATGCGCAAATTGCCAGCTTAAATGAAAAAACAAAGTCAGAAAATAGTTTTTTAAAAGCTCTAATTCCAGTTGCAGTATTGTTATTAATAGTTGAAATCACTTTGGGTATATGGGTTACTGTAAATCATGGAGCGATGGCTTGTAATGGTTTTCCCCAATGTAATGGTCAATGGATACCTCAAGCTGATTTTGCAAGTGCACTTGATCTAATTAGAGGTTTGATAACTCAGTACGATGGTGTTATTTCTTATGATGGTCAAGTTGCGATTAATTGGTTGCATCGAGTAAATGCTTTAGTCGTTTTTATTGTCCTTAGTGCATTGATGTTCTTAGCGACATCAACTAATTCAACTAAGTCAGTTAAAAAAGCGGGATTATTGCTTGGTATTTTATTGTTTGGTGTGGTTGGTTTAGAAATTGTTGCGCTTAAATTCCATTTGCCGCTATGGATGGGAACGATTCATTATGCGTTGGCAGTTCTATTAATGTTGCCATTGATTTCGATTGGTTTTTATAGCGGTTACAGTAGAGAATCTGTTTCTGAAATAGAGCACGTCAGTGAATCAATAGAACAGATTGCAGTAACGGAAGAGGGTAAAGAAGAGGATTTAACAGTTGATATTGCTGAAGTCTATGTAGAGCCCTTACCAGAGTCTTTATATCTAAGACTTAAAGCTCAGTTAAAAAGAACACGTACAGGATTAGGTGGCTTTTTGGCAGGTTTGCCTTTGGGTCAAAAAGATCTCAATGCGGAACTAATTGAAGATATAGAAGCCAATCTGTTGATGGCTGATGTCGGTATTGATGCAACGACAGAGATTATTAGACGTTTGACAACCAACCTTGAGCGACATGAGCTTAAAGATAGTGAGGCCTTGGCTTCGGCTTTAAAACAAGAGTTATATAGAATTCTTAAACCATGTAGTCAGCCTCTAGAAATTCCTAAACAAAATACCCCCTTTGTTATCTTGGTGGTAGGTGTTAATGGAGCAGGTAAGACTACTACTATAGGTAAGCTAGCTAAACGGCTGCAAGCTCAAGGTCACAGCTTGATGCTTGCGGCAGGAGATACCTTTAGAGCAGCTGCGGTGGAGCAACTTCAGGTATGGGGCGAGAGAAATAATATTCCTGTTGTCGCACAGCATACAGGTGCAGACTCTGCTTCAGTTATATATGATGGATTACAATCAGCTAAAGCCAAAGGAATTGATGTTTTAATTGCTGATACAGCAGGTCGTTTACATACGAAGTCCAATTTGATGGAAGAATTAAAGAAAATCAAAAGAATAATGGGTAAATTAGATGAATCGGCTCCACACGAAGTGCTTTTGGTTTTAGATGCGGGAACAGGGCAGAATGCGTTATCGCAAGCAAAATTATTTAACGAAGCAGTTTCTTTAACAGGTTTGGTGTTAACAAAACTTGATGGTACAGCAAAAGGTGGCGTGATATTCGCTTTGGCTAAACATACAGGTACACCTATCCGTTTTATCGGCATAGGGGAGGGTATTGATGATTTGCAAGATTTTAACGCCGAATTATTTGTTGATGCTTTATTTGTTAAAGATTAATTGTCATGATTCATTTTCTTAATGTAATTAAGCGTTACGAAGAGACCGGAGATGTACTGCGTAACGTTAGTTTTGATCTTGAGCGCGGAGAAATGGCTTTTCTTACTGGTCACTCGGGAGCTGGAAAAAGTACGTTATTAAGATTAATTGCGGTCATGGAACGATGTACTCGTGGACAGATTCTGGTTGATGGCCAAGATTTAAGTCTTGCGAAAGAAAGTCAACTACCATTTATAAGAAGAAAAATGGGCTTTATTTATCAGGATTATAAGTTACTTAATGATAGAACTGTATTTGATAATGTAGCATTGCCATTAATTATTGCTGGTTATGGTCATCAAGAAGTCACGAGACGTGTTAGAGCGTCATTAGAGAAAGTAAGTTTACAAGGTAAAGAGAAAAAGTATCCCTTGGCATTGTCAGGGGGAGAGCAGCAACGTGTTGGTATTGCGCGGGCTGTTGTTAATAAGCCACCTATCATTATTGCGGATGAACCTACGGGTAATCTAGATCCAGAGTTATCAGCCGAGATTATGCAGTTGTTTCGTCAATTTCAACAAGTTGGGGTGACTATTTTAATAGCTACACATGATATTTCTTTGATCTCACAGTTAAATCAACGTGTCTTAAAGTTAGACCACGGCCAATTAGTAGTGAGTTAAGTCATGAAACGTGTAAATAAAAATCGTATTAAAAAAGATCCACCTATTAAACAAGTCAAACCAGAGAAACGCCAAACAACGCTGGCAGGTGGAACGGTTTTAGATAAGTTCAATGCTTATCGTGACTTACACGCACAGGCCTTGTTTTCTAGTTTAGGTCGGATGCTTTCGACGCCCTTTAATTCAATAATGACGATTGCAGTTCTTGCGATCTCTATTTCTTTAGCTAGCGGTTTTTATATTGCTGTGGTTAATATTCATCAATTGACAGGTAATTTGCAAACCAGTAGTCAAATTTCTTTATTTCTTAGGGATGAAGTATCAGATGTACATGCTAAAAAATTGTCAGAAAATATTCGTGACAACCAGAGTGTGCAGACGGTTCAGTTGATTTCTAAGGATCAGGCCTTAGCAGAGTTTAAAGAATACAGTGGTTTTGGGTCTGCTATTAATGTACTTAAAAAGAATCCCTTACCCATCGTAATACAAGTGTTGCCTAATAATACTTTAACCGATAAGCAAAGTTTGACTGATTTATTAAAAAGCTTTCAACAAATGCCTGAAGTTGATTTTGCACAATTTGATTTGCAATGGGTTGAGCGTCTACAGGCAATAGTTGAGGTGGCCCAAGTATTTGCAACTTTGTTGAATATATTATTATCTACCGCCGTGCTGGTTGTTATTGGTAATACTGTACGTTTAGAGTTTTATAGTCGGCGAGCTGAAGTAGTTATTTCTAAATTAGTGGGTGCAACAAATGGGTTTATTCGTCGACCTTTTTTATACACTGGATTTTGGATAGGTTTTATTTCAGGTGTCAGTGCTTGGTTCATCGTTACTATCCTGATGTTAATTTTAAGAGGATCTGTTGAGAGGTTATCAGGTCTTTATCAAGGTGATATGCATTTACTTTTTCTCAGTTTTCCTGAAACCGTGTTTTTATTATTTATTTCATCGCTTCTGGGTATCATGGGAGCATGGGTGGTTTTGTTTTTTGAGTTAAGGTCTAATAAGTTGCAGTAAAGCTTTGTTTGAAAAATTGTTAGCACTCTTCAAAGGAGAGTGCTAAAATCGCAAAAAAGTTTTTTACTTGGAGATAGTATGAATAGCTCAATAGCATTACCGGTTAATTTGTCTGTTGGAACATTCGATGCATATTTGAATTTAGTAAGACAAATACCGCGTTTAACGGTTGAAGAAGAACGCGAATTAACCCTTCGATACAGAGATGAAGGTGATTTAGAAGCAGCAAGACAATTGGTTATGACCAATTTAAGATTTGTCGTTCATGTTGCTAGAGGTTATAGCGGTTATGGCCTATCAATGCCTGACATTATTCAAGAAGGTAATATTGGTTTAATGAAGGCGGTTAAACGTTTTGATCCTGATGTGGGGGTACGTTTAGTCTCTTTTGCAGTGCATTGGATTAAAGCTGAAATTCATGAATATGTCATTAAGAATTGGGGCATAGTAAAGATAGCGACTACAAAAGCGCAGCGTAAATTATTTTTTAATCTACGAAAATCTAAACAAGATTTAGGATGGTTATCAAATTCCGAAGCGATAGCTATCGCAGATGATTTAAATGTGGATCTAAGTGATGTTTATGAAATGGAGAAGCGTTTAAGTAGTCATGACATGTCTTTTGATATGCCGACCGATGAGTCTTGTGAAGAAACAGCGTTTTATCCTGTCAATTATTTGCAACAATATGGGGCTGATCCTTCAGAATTGCTTGAAAACGCAGATTGGGAAGATCATGGCCATGATTTATTATCTGAGGCAATGGCAAAATTAGATGCTCGCAGTATTGATATTTTAACCAGTCGTTGGTTAGCTGAAGATAAGGCAACATTGCATGAGCTTGCAGAGCGATATAATGTTTCTGCAGAAAGAATTAGACAGTTAGAGCAAAATGCCATGAAAAAAATTAAAGCTTCAATGACGTTGGTTGCTTAAATTTATATAGCTTATAAAAAAAGGGCTTAGCGAATTCAATCGCTAAGCCCTTTTTTGTTATCTGCCTTAAATGGCTGAGTTTACTAAGCCGGGTTAAGCAGGTTTAAAACCATTTGTGCTTGTTCAGCTGCCTCATGTCCTAAGCTAGTTAAATATCCACCGTCTTCTTGTGTCACCAAGCCTTTTGCAAATAAGCGTTTAGTGGCTTCTATACATTCAGGTGCTGCTGTCTTATGTACTTTGATACCTTCTTGAGTTGTACTTAGGTTATAGCGAACTAAAATATTAATTTCATCTACAATATCTTGTGTGTATGGCATCATTATTCCTTAAATTGATTAGTTGAGACGAGCATCATAATGCTATTTTTAATGAAGGGAGTAGGTTTTTTAATTAATTTAAATCGCAAGTGGTATTAAGAATTCTAAGGGTCTATAAAGATTAAGGTTTTAATATTGTAGCTAATTAATAGCGTTTTATGGAGGGATCACATTGGCAAGCCCATGCGTCAATACCGCCACTTAAATTAGCTACATTCTTAAAGCCTGAGTGCACTAGATACATAGCTGCTTGTTGGCTTCTCATACCATGATGACAAATAACAACTATTTCATCTTCAGCGTTTAGTTCATTTAAGCGATCTGGAATTTGTCTAAGAGGTATTAGCACGCTGTTAGGTATATGGGTGTAGTCATACTCATTGACTTCTCGAACATCTAATAGATATAGCGTTGAGTTTTGGTTAAGCTTAGTTTGTAGATCAAATACTGATAATTGTTTAACTGGCATTGAAATCCTTAGATAAGTGTTAAAAATTTTAATTGTTAACTAGCATGTAGTTAATAACGGTAAAAAGGTCTAATAATATCAATAATGCTTGCTAATTGGGCGTTATTCTGATAAAAATGCCCAGTTTTTATTTATCCTGTCTTTAGGAGTTAATGGATGACCGATAGTACCAAAGCGACTGCTTCACCTTTCAGTTTTAAGCCTTATGTTGAGGTGGAAGATGAAGAATATATGAGTCCGTCGCAATTAAAACATTTTGAGGCAATCTTAAATAATTGGAAAGCTGAATTAATGCATGAAGTTGATCGTACTGTATCGCACATGAAAGATGAGGCGGCAAATTTTCCTGATCCCAATGATAGAGCGACTCAAGAGTCAGAGTTTAGTCTCGAATTAAGAACCCGTGACCGTGAGCGTAAATTAATTAAAAAAATTGATGAGTCGCTTAAAGAAATAGAGTCAGGTGATTATGGTTTCTGTGAAGCATGTGGTATCGAGATTGGCATTCGACGTCTTGAGGCACGCCCTACTGCTAGTTTATGTATTGACTGTAAAACTTTAGATGAAATTAGGGAAAAACAAATGGGCTAGCGCTTTATTGTGTTCGATAAACCAACCTATATTGGCCGGTTTGCACCATCACCAACCGGCCCCCTACATTTAGGTTCTCTGTACACTGCGTTAGCTAGTTTTTTAGATGCTAAATCACAACAAGGCTTGTGGTTACTCCGCATTGACGATCTTGATAACCCCAGAAATATAAAAGGTGCTGACGCACTAATTCTAAAAACATTAGCGGCTTTTGGGCTACATTGGGACAGAGCTGTTATTTATCAGAGTCAATCAATCAGTGGTTATGAGGTGGCGTTACAGCGATTACAAGACGATTATATGCTTTATGCTTGTCAGTGTAGCCGAAAAACTTTAGCTAACGATGAGCCTTGTTCTTGTCGTGATAAAAGGATTAATCTGGCGATTCCACATGCCTATCGAGTTAAGACAGATTCGAGAGTAATAGGTTTTAGAGATCAGCTTCAAGGTTGGCTTAGTTATAATCCGGCAGAACAGCTTGATTTTGTCATAAAAAGAAAGGATCAAATTTTCGCTTATCAATTTGCTGTGGTGTTGGATGATTACTGGCAAGGCGTTAATCATGTAGTGCGTGGTTATGATTTATTATTGTCAACCCCTAAACAAATTTATTTGCAAAAGTTACTTGGCTTGTCAATGCCTAAATATATGCATGTGCCGATTATAATTGACGCACAGGGCTTTAAGTTAAGTAAACAGACATTGGCTGCCCCTGTTGATTTAAACAGGCCGGAGCGACTTATATATCAATTATTAGGCTTGTTAAAACAGAATCCACCCGAAGACCTAAAAGTTAAGCCTGTAAATGAGCAATTAGATTGGGCAATATCGCATTGGAATCCAAAAGCATTACTCAATTGTCAGGCTATGGGTCTGCATTAATCAATAGGGCTTATTATGAATACAGAAGCCTTAGAAGATTTAGCTAAGCAAATCAAACATTGGGGACAAGAACTTGGCTTTCAGGAAGTTGGCATTACCGATACAGACTTATCCATAGCGGAACAGCATTTAGAGAATTGGTTGGCAAAGGGTTACCATGGCGAGATGGAGTATATGCATCGGCATGGATTAAAACGCAGTCGGCCCTCAGAACTACAAGCGGGAACTTACCGCGTTATTTCGGTGCGTATGGACTATCAAACGGATTCTATGAAACAGTTGACCCAGTTATTACAAGATCCAACTGCGGCATATATTTCTAGATATGCATTAGGACGTGATTACCATAAACTGATGCGGCAACGTTTGCAGAAACTCGTTGATAAGATTCACGATGCTTTATCTACAACTAATGAATTATCAGAAGCGGCTACGTTATTTAATATAGACATGCGTCCGTTTGTGGATAGTGCGCCTGTTTTAGAAAAAGCGCTGGCAGAGAAGGCTGGCTTAGGTTGGATAGGTAAACATTCTAATCTTATTAACCGTAAGGCAGGTTCATGGTTCTTTTTAGGTGAAATCTATACAGCATTGCCATTGCCGGTTGATCAAGCCACTTCGGCGCATTGTGGTGATTGCATAGCTTGTCTTAACATTTGTCCAACTCAAGCTATTGTCGCACCTTATCAGGTTGATGCTAGGCGCTGTGTGTCGTATTTGACTATTGAATTACAGGGCCCGATACCCGAAGAGTATAGAAGTTTAATCGGTAATCGTATTTATGGTTGTGATGATTGCCAGATTATTTGTCCGTGGAATCGTTTTGCCAAATTAACTAAAGAAGTCGATTTTAATCCGAGGCAACAATTAAATACCCAGCAATTGCTTGAAGTATTTAATTGGACAGAAGTGATGTTTTTAGCTAAAACAGAGGGCTCTGCCATTCGTCGGATTGGTTATCAACGCTGGTTACGTAATATAGCAGTGGCTTTGGGTAACGCTCCAAAATCTATAGAAGTTAAACACGCCTTACTTGCCAAGTTAACGGCATGTTCTGATTTAGTTAAAGAACATGTGCTTTGGGCTTTGGTTAGACATCAATAATGTTCTTATAAGCTGTTATTTCGCCATGACATTAATAATAGCAAGTAATTCTTGTTTAATAGCCAAGGTTTGGTTCTCTATCAAAGCAGAGTCTAAAGCTAGGTTGGGGTCTTTAACGTAGTCTTCTAGTTGCAACGCTAAATTAGCTAGATTATCAATACCTAAGGTAGCTGCTGAACCTTTTAAGCTATGCGCTACCCGTCTAGCTTTAACAAAGTCTTGCTTGTTGAGTGCATCATAAAAAGTATCCATGTCGTTTGTATGTGTGTCGATAAAGATAGTCATTAATTCTAAATATCTTTTAGCATCACCTTTTAGTAGTGAATGGCAATAATCTAAATTTAAACCAGGTATCAGCGCCATACGTGTGTTGGCTTTAAGCCGTCTTTTACGTTTAGTGGGCGTAACTGTGGGTGTTACGGTTGTATTTTGTAGGGTGCGGGGTAACCATTTGTGCAGTGTTTCAAATAAAATTTCAGGGTCAATGGGTTTGGCCAGAAAATCGTTCATGCCTGCTGCAATGCAAGCAGCTCTATCTTCGGTAAACGCATTCGCAGTTAAAGCGATAATTGGCTGTGCGACCCAAGCAGATAAGCTACGAATATTTTTAGTTGCGTCAAGACCATTCATATTGGGCATTTGAATATCCATTAAGATTAAATCATAAACTCTGAGTTTAGCTTTCTCAATTGCACTGACCCCATCTATAGCAATATCAATAATAATGCCCGCATCTCGTAATAGTTCTTGAATGATTTCTCTGATGATAATATTGTCTTCAACCAACAACAGATGGGTGCCTTGATGTTGTTGAGTTAATAAGGACTCAGAATTTAATTTATTTAAAGGGCGTGTTAAAGGTGTAATGCTGTCGGGATTTTTTGTGGAATTCCGTTGCAATCGAGCTGTAAACCAAAAAGTAGAGCCAATGCCTACCTTACTTGACACACCTACATTTCCATTCATTAGTTCCGCTAACCTTTTGGTAATAGCAAGCCCTAAGCCAGAGCTACCAGTATTATCTGAAACGGAATATTCACCTTGCATAAAGTCTTGAAATAGCTTTTTGATATTAGCCGCACTAATGCCTATGCCAGTATCCGTTACCTTAAAACGAACTAATAACTGATCATTAATATCTTCAAGTAATTCAGTTTTGATGGTGACGGTACCTTTGTGAGTAAATTTAATAGCATTGCTAGCAAGATTAAGTAGTGCTTGCCGTAATCGAGTGGGATCACCTATTAAATTTTGGGGCATGTGGTCTTGATCAATAATAAGCTTTAGACCTTTAGTATCTGCAGTTTGTCTGATGATATTATTCACATTATCTAGAATGTCAGACAGTTGAAAGTCTATAACTTCCATTTGCATTTTACCTGCCTCGATTTTAGATATATCAAGAATGTCATTGATAATTGACAGTAAATGTTTAGCAGACACATCAATTTGAGCTAGTTTATTGGCTTCGTCTGGGTTAAAGGCACTCCGTTTTAATAAATGCGTTAAACCAATAATCGCTGTCATTGGGGTACGTATTTCGTGGCTCATTTTAGCAAGAAATTCACTTTTAGCCAGATTAGCTGCTTCTGCTTGTTCTTTAACTTGAAAGAGTTCTATAGTTCGTAGTTCTACCAATTTATTGATGCTTTGGTAATAAAGGTCCAAATCCATTTGCATGGTTTTTCTTTTAGAGATGTCACTAATCGCTAGATAGAAAACTGGACTATTTGATGAGGTTTTAATTATAGTTTGATTAAGTAACACCCAAAGGGGCTTTCCTGAGGCTTTTATTAATCTGAGTTCGCAATAGCTGGATGTTTTAAGCTTGATAAGATTTTTGTAATGCAGGTAATAAATGTCTTGGTCTGCTGCTACGATATAGTCGGTGATTTTTTTACCCACTAAGTCTTGATCTGGTTTATCTAGCAGCTGGTTGGTATATAGATTGTGTTCTAAAATAACGCTATCGATATTAAGCGTGCAATAACCAACTGGCGCTCGATCATAGAGTTCTTTATAGCGAAGTTTAGCGGCTTTTAATTCGGCCTGGGTATGTAATAATTCTTCATTCTGCAACTCTAGTTCAATTTGATGCACCTGTAATTGATGCATAATATCTATGTTGGCGCAGTTCGGTAAGCCTTGAGTATCATTTAGTTTATTGGGTATGATGGTCTTACATAGCGCTTCTGCTCTAAGTTGTAAAGCGTAAGCAGAT
>CAIVAH010000132.1 GCA_903903765.1 uncultured Methylococcaceae bacterium | reverse complement strand
TGGGGATTTTGTACTTTATAAACCGGCATTTAGAGGTAAAACAGCGTTACTTTGGCTGGCGCCGATTGTGTTTTTGATTTTAGGCTTGCTCATTGTTTATGGGTTTATTCGCCAAAAAAGACAAGCGCTTAACGCTAATGCTAAAGATCAGCAAATCACGCTTGATAGTGAAAAGCAAAAAAAAATCCGTCGTTTGTTAGATAAAGGTGATTTGTCTTGAATATCTTATTTTGGTTGATTGTCAGTGTGCTGGTTTTAATCGCCTATTTATTTATATTGCCCTCTTTTTGGCGTAGACAAGTTATTGCCGATGCAGACTTAGATCAAGAAAATATTATAATCGCTCAATATCGATTAGCTGAGTTAAAGCAAGCTAGACAATCAGGTGCTTTAACTGAGGCAGACTACACAGCGCAACTAGCTGATCTTGAATTAGCCTTAAGTGATGATTTAGATATAAAACAACACAAAAAAACTGTTAATAACCATGGGCGCTGGGTTATCTATGTGCTGTTATTAGTGGTACCGTTATTAGCGACTGGTTTGTATTTTTTATTGGGTAATTACCCGGCAGTTAGTCATACTGATGAGATGTCTGTCGATTCAGATCGACTAAAACTCTTAGAAATCAATAAAATGGTGACGCGTTTAGCTGAGAAGATGCAAGACTCTCCAGAGGATGGGCAAGGCTGGTTAATGTTAGGTCGTTCTTATAGAGCTTTAGAGCAATATCCTAAAGCAGTTGAGGCCTTAGCAAATGCCTATCGCTTATTAGGTGAAAAGCCAGAAGTGATGTTGTTATATGCCGATGCTCTAGCTAATACCAATGATAAAAACCTAATAGGTAAGCCTAGTGAACTTGTTGCTAAAGTATTGACTTTAGAGCCTGATAATATGGAGGCGTTGTGGTTAGGTGGTATGTCGAAAGCTCAAAGTGGTGAGGATCAGGCCGCTTATGATACCTGGAAAAGATTATTAGATTTATTACCCCCAGATTCACAAGCTCAACAACAAATACAAGGCTTATTAGATCAGTTAGTAGCAGAGAATCCCCAAGTGATCGTTGATCAAAAATCTAATAAATCAGCGACTTCTAATGGTATTGAGGTAAAAGTCACTGTGGAAATTACTGCTGATTTAAAATCAACCACTCAGTCTGATGATACGGTCTTTATCTATGCCCAAGCGATATCAGGGCCAAAGATGCCTTTGGCGATTGCGCGTAAAAAGGTTTCTGATTTACCCATCAGCGTTACCTTAAATGATGCGATGGCTATGATGCCGAATATGAAACTCTCTAACTTTCCAATTGTTAAGTTATTAGCAAGAGTATCTTCAACAGGAAATGCCATGCCTCAACAAGGTGACTTGATAGGTACTCTAGACTCAGTAGTATTAGCAGATAAAGCGCCTCATAAAATAGTGATTAATGGCGCTGTTAAATGATAGATCAGGCTATTAAATTCGATGTAGAGTTAATTAATCGTTATGATAAAGCGGGGCCTCGTTATACTTCTTATCCCACAGCATTAGAGTTACATGATGGCTATACAGAAGCGAACTATCGACAAGAAATCATTAAGTCGAATGCTTTAGGTGGGCCATTATCCCTGTATTTTCATATCCCTTTTTGTGATACGGTTTGTTATTATTGTGCATGCAATAAAATAGTCACTAAAAATCGTCAACATGCTGAACCTTATTTGGCGAATTTACTAAAAGAAATTTCATTACAAGGTCGTTTATTTGCTGCTAATAGAGAAGTTAGGCAATTGCATTGGGGTGGTGGTACACCGACTTTTTTAAATGCTCAGCAAATGCAAAAATTAATGGCTACGACTCGGCAGTATTTTTCGTTAAAAGACGATGATACTGGTGAATATTCTATTGAGATTGACCCAAGAGAAACTAATTCTGAAACCATTAAACAGCTTCGTGATTTAGGTTTTAATCGTATAAGTTTAGGTGTACAAGATTTCGATCCTGCTGTGCAAAAAACTGTTAATCGACTGCAGTCAGAAGCACAAACTTTTGCTGTTTTAGAGCAGGCTAGGGCAGAAGGTTTTCGATCAACTAATATTGATTTGATTTATGGTCTACCTTTACAAACCGTAGACAGTTTTTCTAAAACGCTTGATAAAGTATTAAAAGTTAGCCCGGATCGATTTTCTATTTTTAATTATGCACACATGCCTGCACGCTTTAAAACACAACGGCAAATTAATGATGCGGATATGCCTACAGCAGACGTAAAATTAGACATTTTGCAACGTGCGAGTCAACAATTAGCTGAGGCTGGCTATATTTATATTGGTATGGATCATTTTGCCAAGCCAGATGACGAACTAGCAATAGCCCAGAAAAAAGGTAAGTTGTATCGGAATTTTCAAGGTTATTCTTCGCATTCTGATTGCGATCTAATTGGTTTTGGCGTTACTTCTATTGGTCGAGTAGGTGATGTTTACAGTCAAAATGTAAAAGATCTAGAGTCTTATAATCAATTGCTTAATCAAGATAAACTGCCAGTATATAAAGGCATTCAATTAAATGCTGACGATAAGTTACGTGCGGCGATAATTACGCAATTAATATGTAATTTCAATCTAGAGTTTTTACAAATAGAACAATCTTTTTCAATTATTTTTGCCGAATATTTTGGTGAAGAGCTTGAGATGTTGTTACCAATGCAAACGGATGGTTTACTTATTTTAACAGAAACAGGTGTCGAAGTTTTAGCGGCTGGACGGTTCCTGATTAGGAATATCTGCATGGTATTCGATAAATACTTGGCGCAAAAACATCAGCAACAATTTTCTAAAGTAATATAAATATGGCTATGGATGAAGCAAGATTAATAGAATTAGAAATAAAAGCCGCTTATCAAGAAGACTTACTCCAAGACTTAAATCGGATTGTAAGTGTGCAACAACAGCAAATTATGCGTTTAGAAGCCACTTGTCAATTGCTTAATGAACGCATTAAAAGTTTGTCAACTACCTCTAATCAGACGAGTGAGGTTGTAGATGAAACGCCACCGCATTATTAACCTTCCTAGCATTCTTAAATCTTTACACAACATAGGCATTTATTAAATGGCACATAAGATTTTTCGTACTAAACAAATCATGTCTCATGAACAAGGCGTGAATCAATTAAAACGTTGTTTATCCGCTTGGGATTTAGCATTCTTAGGGGTTGGAGCAATAATTGGTACTGGGATTTTCGTATTAACGGGCATTGCTGCAGCAACTCAAGCCGGGCCGGCGATTGTTTTATCATTTATTGTTGCTGGCTTAGCTTGTGCATTTGCGGCTTTATCTTATGCAGAGTTATCTGCTTCAATAGGTGGTTGCGGTAGCGCTTATGGTTATAGTTATGCCGCTTTTGGTGAATTAATTGCCTTTATTATCGGCTGGGACTTGTTATTGGAATATGCTATTTCTGTTGCGGCTGTTGCTAATGGCTGGTCGGGTTACTTAAATAATGCTTTGACGGCTATTGGGTTTGGTTTACCCGATGCCTTAACTAAAGCCCCTATGGCCGGTGGCTTAATTAATTTACCAGCGGCACTGATTATATTGGTGTTGATGTTTTTATTAATAGCAGGTGTTAAACACAGTGCAAAAGCTAATAATATTATGGTGGTAGTAAAGTTAGTTACTATTAGTATTTTTATTGGAATTGCCATATTTAACGTGCATCCAGAAAATTGGCATCCGTTTATGCCGTTTGGTTGGTTTCAAACATTACCGGGTGGTCAAACAACCGGTGTGCTTGCTGGAGCATCTTTGGTATTTTTTGCTTATGTAGGTTTTGATGCGGTCTCTACCGCAGCAGAAGAAGCGAAAGATCCACAAAGAGATTTGCCGTTTGGTATCGTAAGTTCATTAGTGTTTTGTACTTTAATTTATATTATTGTCTCTGGGTTGTTAACTGGCGTAGTTAACTATAAGGAACTTAATGTTTCATCGCCGGTAGCGCATGCTTTAAGTTTATTAGGATATAACTGGGGAGCAGCTGTTATTTCGACTGGCGTTATTTCTGGCTTAACCACGGTAATGTTGGTTTTGTATTATGGTTTGACGCGAATTATTTTTGCTATGTCTAGAGATGGGTTGTTATCGTCATTCTTTAGCGAAGTGCATGAGAAAACCCAAACGCCGGTTCGCGTTATTATTATCACCGGTATTATTATGGCTTTAATCGCAGGTTTAGTGCCCTTAGGAGAGCTAGCTGAATTGGTTAATATTGGTACATTAGCAGCTTTCGTTTTAGTGTGTTTGGGTGTAATCGTATTACGAATCACTCATGCGGATTTGGAAAGGCCTTTCCGTGCCCCGTTAAATCCTTTATTCCCTGTATTGGGTGTATTGTCTTGTGGTGCTTTGATGGCCTTTTTGCCTGCGATTACTTGGTTAAGGTTTATTGTTTGGTTGGTATTAGGTTTGGTCGTGTATTTTGTGTATTCAGTTAAACACAGTAAGCTTGAAAATTCACCATTAGGATAAAAACCATGCGTTATTTACATACAATGATTCGGGTAAAAGATTTAGATGAGTCTTTAGGTTTCTTCTGTCATAAACTAGGTTTAGTTGAAAGTCGTCGTTATGAAAGTGAAGCGGGACGATTTACCTTAGTTTATTTGTATGCACCCTTGGATGCTGAACAGGCATTAAATTCAGAAGCACCGCTTTTAGAATTAACTTATAACTGGGATACCGAAGATTATACGGGTGGGCGTAATTTTGGCCATGTGGCTTTTGAAGTGGATAATATCTATCAGACCTGTGCTGATCTAGTAGAAAAAGGCGTTATTATTAATCGCCCACCTCGAGATGGACATATGGCTTTTATTAGATCCCCTGATGGTATTTCAATTGAGTTTTTACAGAAGGGTGGCGCATTAGAACCGAAAGAACCTTGGGTTTCGATGTTGAATACGGGTGTGTGGTGAAATAATAGGCTTTTTTGAGGTTTAATTTTAAAAAGATCAATTAAACAAATGCCTTGGTGCTAACTCTTAAAAGTTAGCACCAATTAGTCTGAAAATCATATTGGTTTTAAGATCATCAGGCAATGGCTTTTTTAATGCGCTCTATAGCATTTTGCAAATTAGCCATGCTGGTTGCGATAGATATTCTAATATGGCCTTCTGCACCAAATGCTGAGCCTGGCACCAAAGCCACACCGGCTTTTTCAATTAAATAATCCGAAAACTCTAAATCATTATTAATGCCGTCTAGGCGGTCAATTAATTTTTGTACATTGGGAAACACATAAAAGGTGCCATCAGTTTCTAAACATTCGATGCCATCAATACTGTTTAATTCTGCCACTACATAGTCGTGCCGTTTTTTAAACTCAACACACATGGTATTAATGAAACTTTGATCGCCTGTTAAGGCCGCTTCGGCTGCATATTGTGAAATTGAAGTGGGGTTTGAGGTGCTTTGAGATTGAATCGTGCACATTGCTTCAATTAAGTCTTCTGGGCCTGCGGCATAACCAATGCGCCAGCCAGTCATTGAATAAGCTTTAGAAACACCATTCATGACTATAGTACGATCGTAAAATTCTGGATGAGCATTTAGAATATTAACAAATGAGCCCTGATCCCAAAGAATATGCTCATACATATCATCAGTGGCTATAATAATGTTTGGGTAATCAGCTAAAACATCACCTAAGGCTTTAAGCTCCTCTAGGTTGTAAGCAACGCCTGATGGGTTTGATGGGCTGTTAATAAAAATTAAACGCGTTTTATCGGTAATGGCCGCACGTAATTGTGCAGGTGTAATTTTGAAATTTTGAGATTGAGTGGTTTCGATAATAACCGGCACGCCATCAGCTAATAAGACCATATCTGGGTATGACACCCAGAATGGCGCAGGTATAATAACTTCATCACCCGCATCAAGTAAAGCTTGGGTTAGGTTGTAGGAGCTTTGTTTACCACCACAAGACACTAAAACTTGTTTGGGTTCGTAATTTAAACCATTATCTTGTTTAAATTTAGCGATGATGGCTTTTTTAAGACCTGCAGTGCCGTCAACTGCGGTATATTTAGTAAACCCACTATCTAAGGCTTTTATTGCAGCGGCTTTAATATGATCAGGTGTATCGAAGTCTGGTTCGCCAGCACCAAGGCCAATAATGTCTCTGCCAGCGGCACGCATTTGCGCTGCTCGAGCAGTAATTGCTAAAGTGGGTGATGGTTTAACTGCTTTAACTCGATGTGAAAGTGTAATGCTCATATTCCGCCATGTAAGATAATTGTCATAAATGCTCGTGATTATACGCTATGTCTTCTAACTTGCTAATAACCGCACGTTAAAAAATCTATCTATTGAGATAACCATTGAAAAAAGAATTTAAGATTCATAGTCGATTTGCACCTGCGGGTGATCAACCTTCGGCCATTTCAGAATTAGTCGAAGGCTTGAATGATGGCGAGGTTCATCAAACATTGTTGGGGGTAACGGGGTCCGGTAAAACATTTACTATTGCCAATGTTATCAATACCGTTCAACGCCCAGCCATGATTATGGCGCCTAATAAAACCCTTGCTGCACAGTTATATGGGGAGATGAAAGAGTTCTTTCCGGAAAATAGTGTGGAATACTTTGTATCTTATTATGATTATTATCAACCAGAGGCTTATGTGCCGGCTTCTGATACCTTTATAGATAAAGATGCTGCTATTAACGAACATATTGAACAAATGCGGTTATCGGCGACTAAAGCCTTATTAGAAAGATCCGACACTATTATTGTTGCAACGGTTTCGGCTATTTATGGTTTAGGTGAACCGGAATCTTATTTTCAAATGGTTCTGCATTTGGTGGTAGGTGATTTGATTAAGCAGCGTGATATTTTAAGGCGCTTAGCTGAAATGCAATATACCCGTAATGATGTCGAACTGCGGAGAGCAACTTATCGGGTGCGGGGTGAAGTGATTGATGTTTATCCAGCTGAATCAGAGAGCGAAGCCTTACGCATTGAATTGTTTGATGATGAGATTGAGCGCTTATCGTTATTTGATCCTCTAACGGGAGAGATTGTTAATCGAGTTGTTCGGTATACCGTTTATCCTAAAAGCCATTATGTCACGCCAAGGGAGCAATTATTAGCTGCGGTTGAAGCAATTAAAATTGAATTAAAAGAGCGCTTAGAACAGTTACGAGAACTGAACAAATTAGTAGAGGCGCAACGTTTAGAACAGCGTACCTTATTTGATATCGAGATGATATTAGAAGTGGGTTATTGTTCGGGAATAGAAAATTATTCGCGGTATTTGTCGGGCAGGGCATCGGGCGAATCTCCGCCTACTATGTTTGATTATTTACCAGATGATGCTTTGGTTATTATTGATGAAAGTCATGTGACTGTACCGCAAATTGGTGCTATGTATAAAGGTGATCGGTCTCGTAAAGAGACTTTAGTCGAGTATGGCTTTAGATTGCCTTCTGCCTTAGATAATCGACCCTTGATGTTTGATGAGTTTGAAGCTAAATCGCCGCAACGCATTTATGTTTCAGCGACCCCGGGGCCTTATGAAAAAGCTAATTCTGGTGTGTTTGCAGAGCAGGTTGTTAGGCCGACCGGCTTGTTAGATCCTATTGTAGAAGTTAGGCCAGCGACTACGCAGGTTGATGATTTATTATCAGAAATTAATTTACGTGTTGCGGTTAAAGAGCGTGTTTTGGTCACTACTTTAACTAAAAGGATGTCTGAAGATTTAACAGAATATTTAACCGAGCATGGTATTCGAGTGCGCTATTTGCATTCTGATATTGATACTGTTGAACGTGTGGAAATTATCAGGGATTTAAGGCTAGGCAAATTCGATGTGTTAGTGGGTATTAACTTGTTGAGAGAAGGCTTGGATATTCCTGAGGTATCGTTAGTGGCTATTTTGGATGCGGATAAAGAAGGTTTTTTAAGGTCTGTCGTATCATTGATACAAACTATTGGTCGAGCGGCCAGAAATAGTCAAGGTAAAGCTATACTATATGGGGATCGGATTACTAGGTCTATGCAGCAGGCGATAGAAGAAACAGAGCGGCGTCGAGAGAAACAGCATACATTTAATATAGAACATGCTATTGAGCCAACGACTATATTTAAATCTATTACAGATATTCTGCAGATATCTATTCCGGGTTCAGGTGTTTCATCAGACCGGCCTTTAAGTAAAGTGGCTGAGCATCAAGCGGATTATAGTGTAATGACGGCTAAGCAAGTCGGTAAGAAAATTAAGCAGTTAGAGGATGAAATGTATCGATATGCAAAGAACTTAGAATTTGAACAGGCCGCGAGACTTAGAGATGAAATTAAGAAACTGCAAGCTCAATTATTGGCGTAATTTAGTAAAATAAACCACAAGGTTTAAAGAAATAAGAGGTTTAAAATGACAAATTATGAGCAAAGTAAAAAAGCCCGACGCGTGGCTTCTGTGGTGTATTTAATTATTATGGGGGTTATATTTGTTGGCACTTATTTCTCTAATGAACAAAAGGCTACAGCGAAAAAAGTCTTAAGTTCCGAAACAGTCGTTATTTTAAATGAGTGACATTCAACCCAATAATCCTCTGCATGGGTTATCGTTAGAAACCTTATTAATCAGGCTGGAAGCTCATTATGGTTGGGCGGTTTTAGGGGAGTTAATTGCTATTAGGTGTTTTACTCATGACCCGAGTATTAAATCGAGTTTGAAGTTTTTGAGAAAAACACCTTGGGCGAGGCTTAAGGTTGAGGAACTTTATCTTGATACTGATTTTTAAAAGCCAGCTGATACAGTAAATACAAAAGATGAATTTATTTTAGCGGGTTCAAACATAAGGTTTGGTGGTAACTCAAAATTTTTGATTGTGCCATTACTTGCTGTGTCCATATAACGAATATCTAAAGACACGATTTTATAGAAATAAGTTGCACCGATGTTCCAATAGGAGTAATCAGTGCCTATAGCATTTCTTGTCGTGGTGTAACCCGCTCCTGCAGAGATATCAAGATAATCAGTAATGGGGTATCTGCCTGTAATATCATAGTTAAATACGTCTCTATGAGTGCCCCAGTAATCATCAGAATATGAGGCTCTAGTGGTTACAAGATCCCTAAAGGTTACAGAAGCATAATATTCGTTATAATCCACGTCATGTCCACAGACAATCCCGTTATATAAATATCTATTGATTTCTGTGCCTACTTTCCAGTCATTATTAATCGTATAGCTATAACCCAAATAAGGAATTGCCTCAAATTCAGCCGTAGAAATTTCATTTTCTTCTAAAGGTACGAATTTAACTTTAGCTAGTTTACTGCCTGCATAGACACCTGACTCGTGTTCATAATCAAAATCTGCTCTGACCGTCCAATCATTATGGCTTTTGGAAAACCATCTATCGATATAGTTGCTAGTACCACTGATGTTGCCGCGCACATCGGCATGGACTATCAGTGGTGAAAATAACAATGCACTCAATAGAAGTTTATTTTGCTGCTTTGCTAAGCCAAATAAAAAACTTAAACTAGTATTTGTAGTCATACATAAGCTCCATGATTGAAGAGTTTAGGCTAAAACGTTGATATAAATATAAATAAAGTAACGAGCGGCATTTATATTTTTAACAAGAGTTTTTAGTTTAACAACCTTTATATTTCAGTAAAATTAAATAGTTGTCTGTTTTTTTAAAATAATGAACCAAATTTAATGTCATGTTTGTTTAATTACTATTTTGAAAATATTATACAAGGTTAATTAAATTTTACAATTGAAAAACTGTTTTTCTTTATAAATTTTTTAACATATTATTTTGCTGTTATACCAGTTTAGATTCTTAAATACTTAATAAAACAATTGTTTCGTGTCTAAGTTTTAGTGACAAAAGTTTATGTCGCGACCATGAAAAGTTTATGAAAGTGTATTGATGCATTACAATACGGTTAAAAATAGTTATGTTGACTTAGAGATAACGTGGATTAATGCCCCTAAAACCAAACCTAATTTGAATTAAATTTAATGAATAAAATAAAATGCGCAGTGATTGGGACGGGCTATTTAGGTAAGTTCCATGCTGAAAAATATGCCTCTTTACCTAACTGTGAATTGGTGGCAGTAGTAGATATTAATGAAGAGGCCGCAAAAGCCGTTGCTGATAAATTTGGTGCAAAAGCCTTAACGGATTATCAATCTTTATTAGGTGAGGTTGATGCCGTCAGTATTGTGGTTCCGACTACTTTGCATCACCAAGTTTCTAAAGATTTTCTTAATGCGGGCGCACATGTTTTAGTTGAAAAACCAATTACCGTCACAGTAGAAGAAGCAGATGCTTTAATCGCTATTGCTAAAGCAAATAATCTCATTTTACAAGTTGGGCATTTAGAGCGCTTTAATCCAGCAGTTTTAGGTTTAGATAAAGACGAAAAGCCCTTATTCATTGAGTCTCATCGTTTATCACCTTTTAATCCCCGTGCTAATGACGTGAGTGTGGTGTTAGATTTAATGATTCATGATATTGACATTATCTTGGCGTTAGTCGATTCAGAAGTTGAGCGCATAGATGCAAGTGGTACGACCGTATTAACGCAAGGGACTGATATTGCTAATGCACGAATACTATTTAAAAATGGTTGTGTTGCAAATGTCACAGCCAGTCGTATCAGTATGAAGATGGAACGTAAAATGCGTCTCTTTAGGCCTAGTTCTTATGTGTCTGTTGATTTTCAAAATAGGGTATTAAGTAAATATCGCACCGGTCAAAAAGAAATGTTTCCAGGTATCCCTGAAATAGAAACGGAAGAAATTGTTTTTGAGGGTGGAGATGCTTTGCTGGAAGAAATCAAACATTTTGTTAATTGTATCGAAACCGGTGTTAATCCCCTCGTTTCTGGCGAAGCTGGCCGAAGAGCCTTAGCAACGGCTATTCAAATTACCCAATTATTGGGCGACAAGTAAATATTCATTGAAATAAAAAAAGGCGATAATAAATGATACCTATGGTAAACCTCAAGGCTCAATATGCTGAAATTAAAGATGAAGTTGAGCGCGGTCTAGCTGAAACAATTGAAAACTGTTCTTTTATCTTAGGTCCTAATGTGCAGGCTTTTGAAAAAGAAACAGCAGCCTATTTAGGTGTTAAACATGCCATTGGCGTGGCATCAGGTACTGATGCTTTACATTTAGCGTTAATTGCTGAAGGTATCGGTGCAGGAGATGAAATCATCACCACGGCATTTACCTTTATTGCTACTGCAGAAGCCATTGCTTATGTGGGGGCAATCCCCGTTTTTGTGGATATTGATCCACGTACTTATAACATTTCTCCAGAAGCCATTGAGGCGGCGATTACGCCTAAGACTAGAGCTATAATGCCTGTGCATTTATTTGGCCAACCGGCTGATATGGCAGAGATTGTAGAGATTTGTCAGAAATATAATCTAAAATTGATTGAAGATTGTTGCCAGTCTTTTGGTGCGACTATTAATGGCCAACAAACCGGTGCCATGGGTGATGCAGGTGCTTATAGTTTCTTTCCTAGTAAAAATTTAGGCGCGTTTGGTGATGGTGGGTTAGTGGTGACCAATTCTGATGAAACCGCTGCTAAGATCAAGCAATTAAGAAATCATGGCTCTGATATACGTTATTATCATGATGTGATTGGTTATAACAGTCGTTTAGATGAAATGCAGGCCGTCATATTAAGAGCTAAGCTAAAACGTATTGATCAATATAACCAAGGTCGTCGCCATGTTGCTCATTTATATACAGAGTTAATGGCCGACTTGCCCGTAGTTACGCCTTATGAAGATAACTTAGGTGAACATGTTTATCATCAATATGTGGTGCTTTCTGATCGTCGAGATGATATTTTAAAGGCCTTACAAGATCAGAAAATCGGCTGTGCTATTTATTATCCAGTGCCGTTGCATCAACAAAATGTGTTTAAAGAAGCTTATGCAAATGTTAGTTTGCCGGTAACGGAATCAGTAGCCAAGACTTGTTTTGCTTTACCTATTTGTCCTTTCTTATCGGATGAAGATATTCATAAGATTGTCAGCGTGATTAGAGGTGTGTTAACGGCCTAAGATATGTCAGCAAACAAGCCGTATCGGGTTTTATTTAGCGCCGGAGAATCATCTGGTGATCAACATGCCGCTAATATGTTTTTGGAACTAAAAAAACATCAGCCAGAAATACAGGGCTTTGGTATGGGCGGTGCTAAAATGGCGCAAGCTGGAATCGATATTCGTTATGATTCCGGTGCTATTGGTGTGATTGGGGTAATAGAAGTTTTAAAGCATTATGGAGAAATTCGGCGCGCTTTAAAGCTCATGAAACAATTAGCCTTTACCGAGCGCCCTAATTTATTAGTGTGTGTCGATTACAAAGAGTTTAATCTTAAACTCGCGCGCTACGCTAAAAAGTGCGGTATTAAAGTCTTGTTTTATGTGGGGCCACAAGTCTGGGCTTGGCGACCAGGGCGCGTTAAAACTTATGGTAACGCCAC
>CAIVAH010000131.1 GCA_903903765.1 uncultured Methylococcaceae bacterium | reverse complement strand
CGTGTATTGAAATTAACAAAATCAAAGAATACTTTTATCAACTCTCCATTAATGAGCTAAAGGTTTTTCATTCGGACCTTGTACCAAACGACGCATGGGCACATGGGTATGTGCATTTGAAATAGCATCATAATAAGTTTGTTCGCCTCTAAAGCAACCCGGTCCGTAAGGGAATTGATTATTGAGATGATAATGATACATTTCCACTAATTGACCATCCCACTCTATCAGGCCAAAATGACCATGACATTCATCAAGATCATCGTTTTTAACCATAACACCGTGTTCGCCTCTGGGTCCAAATATACCAAAACCATCCATAGCGTAGCCCATCAAAGGTGAATGCTCATCTTTTTTGCCTTGATTTGGGAAACATTTCCAAGAATAACCATGATAATGATATTCCTTGTTATAAGGATGTCCCCAGCACTCGTCCATGGGAAGGGCTGCAATGGGATCTACCCAATGGTTATCGGCGCCATCTGTGTTAGCAAGGTTTGCATGCCAAACTGCATGAGTTTGTGTTGCGACACCCACAACAAGTGATTCCATACAATAGGGTGTTGATGAATAAACGGGATGTCGATTAACTGTGATATCTAAATCATAAGGTTCGATGGGTATTAAATCAGCAGTAGGATGTTCAGCATTGTCTCCTAATGCACCATGATATATTTTATAGGCTTGTGTTCCGGGCACAACAGGAAATATACCTGTTTTATGGTTAGGTATGCCATTGCCTCTGAAATGACGAGTTTGTTCGGTTAGTGTTGTTTTGAAAATTGATTCACCGTTTGAAACATGTCCTTTGACATAGGGTATTTTTTTAATATTTACATTGTCGCCATTCATCCATGGCTGATTAAGGTTCGATATACGGATACCATTAGGGTAGGCTTGAGTTAATGCATCGATGCAAAGATTCATACTGTTTTTTTTAAACTGATTAATCACGGTACCTGTGGGGGCAGACTTAAAAGTTTTATGGCTTTCATTCTCTTCGGCCAAAGCAGATCCGGATAAGAGTGTTAGATTTAAGCTTAATGCGGTAGTGAGCCCCATTAAAAAGGGTCTTAGCCAATTTGTGTTAACGATCATATATACCTCTCTTTAATTTTATGATTAATAATACTATTAGTGCGTTGGGTAATAAGGTTTATAAAACTAACTATAAGCAGTTTTATGGCATTACTATAATCGAATAAACAGAGTAATATACTAGGTATATGTACACATTTTTGAGCTAGATAAACACGCTATGAAACATGATATTATTGGCTTTTATTAGACAACTGATTAACAGACTTTCGGGCGTACACTTTTTTAATAAACCTAGCCGCTAAGTTATGCCTAAAAATATAAATATCGAATTTCCAGAAGCAAAACAAGGACGATCAGCAAAATCATTAGAAGATATTTTGCAGGCTGCACTTATACTAGTTGACGAAGCAGATCCTAAGAAATTTACTAGCAGAGCACTCGCAGAAAAATCCGGTTATGCTTTAGGTACTATGACTAAACGTCTAGGCATCATTGAGAATGCTTTTTTATGGGTTATTAAACAAGGCCAAGCCCAGCATATTGAAAATTTAGCAAAAAACTTTAAAGAATTTGATCCTAATCAGCCTTTGCAGGCTTTTTTTGAAATAATGGTTGATATTGCTTTTGAATCAATAAAAAAAGTAAACCCTAAGGTCATGCGCTACTACGAGGATTGTGTTGCTAGACAAAATGCACTGTCATCTGAGTTTTATCATTATATAGATGCTCTGGCACAGCCTTATGTAGAAACGGCCTTAAGAAACCAAACCAACACCTTTCGTCAGATTTCGGTAGATGAAGCCACTTTACTATTCAGATCAGCGTTGACTATTGTCGAAAGACCTTTTGTTGAATTGAATCCAATTGCCGGAACTGAAGAACACCGTCGAATTGCAATATACACTTTAGTTCAGATGTTCGGTAAATAGGTCAGTTCAATATTCTAGACCTTTTTTATTTGGGAGGAGTTTAAACTCCATTAAGCAGAAGAGACTTGCTTGAAGAGGTGGATTATGTGGAAAAACCTGTAGGTATGAATATAATCATATTATTTGTTATGCAGTGTTCTTTATCAAAACAATACTAGGTAGTTTTAATGTCTAAATAGAACGACAATTCACTGAGTTTCAAACTATTGCAAAGTTCCTTATAATATATTACAAATCCGCTGCAATCAATTTTGAGTCAATTTATGTCTGTTGTATTTGAAGAAAAAACATCTCGTGGTCTACGTGAAATTGCCGTTTTAGCTATGTTTGCTATTGGCGTATTTTTTTTAGTATCTCTCGTGACTTTTAATAAAGCGGATGTGGGTTGGACTCATAATGGTACTGGAGAAAAGATTACTAATGCCTGCGGAGTATCTGGGGCTTGGCTTGCAGACTTTAGTTTTAGTTTTTTTGGCTTATGTGCCTATTTATTTCCTATTATTGTATTTTGGCATGGCTATCAGTTATATGCTTTAGCTAGACAAAAGCAACATAAGATTACCACTGCATTCCAATGGTTAGGGTCGATTGCAACACTTGTTTCAAGTGCGGCTTTATTGTATTTGTATTTGTTAAGAGTTGTAATTGAATTGCCTGGTGGCACAGGAGGTATTTTAGGCCAAGAAGCGGGTGATGCTGTGCTTATGTTGTTTGGTAATTCGGGTGCCACGTTATTTTTAATAGTTTTATTATTGTCTGGGATTACTTTAGCGACTGAAGTATCTTGGTTAGGTTTAATTGATTTAATTGGTAAATATACTGTTAACGCATTGACTTTTTTAACTTTTAGATCATCAATTGCTGTAGACGAGCGCTATGAGTGGTACGATGATTCAGTTACAGTTACAGATAAGTCATCAAAAACGAAAACAGGTAAAAAAGTTGCGTCTAAAAAGTCATTACCAGTTGTAAGTAATGCTGATTTTCAAGGTAATGTCCAACAAACTATTGGGTTACAAAAAACTTCAAAAATAGATGTCCCTAAATTCCATGAAGGTGAAGAAGTCTTACCAGCGCTTACTTTATTAGATGAGCGAGATACAAGGGTTGTTGGTTATTCAAGAGCTGAATTAGAAGATATGTCGCGTTTAGTTGAAGAAATATTAGCCGATTTTGGAGTTGCTGTCATTGTCGTAGATTTTCATCCAGGTCCTGTTATTACTCGTTTTGAACTTCAGCCGGCTGCGGGTGTAAAAGTGAGTAGGATATCAGGATTGTCAAAAGACTTGGCGAGAGCTTTATCTGTTACTAGTGTGCGTATTGTGGAAATCATTCCAGGTAAAACAGTCGTTGGGTTGGAGATACCTAATAGGGAACGGGAAATGGTAACATTACGAGAGTTACTGGTATCTCCAGCTTTTAAGGATGCGAAATCTTTGCTGACTATTGCCATGGGTAAAGACATTTCTGGTGTACCCTTGGTAGCAGATTTGGGAAAGATGCCACACGCACTTGTAGCGGGTACTACAGGTTCTGGAAAATCAGTTGCTATCAATACCATGATTTTAAGTTTGCTATACAAGGCAACACCCGCAGAAGTGCGAATGATCATGATAGATCCTAAAATGTTGGAATTGTCAGTTTATGAGGGGATACCACATTTATTAACGCCGGTGGTCACGGATGTTAAAGAGGCGAGTAATTCATTGCGCTGGGCTGTTGCCGAGATGGAAAGACGTTATAAATTAATGTCTAAAATGGGTGTAAGAAACTTAGCGGGCTTTAATCAATTAATTGATGAGGCGACAGCTAGAGGCGAAACTATTAGAGATCCAATTTATCAGATTCTAAACCCAATGGAAGAATGGCACACTATTCCAACATTAACTAAATTACCTAGCATTGTTATTGTCATCGACGAATTAGCCGATATGATGATGATAGTAGGTAAAAAAGTTGAAGAATTAATTGCACGTTTAGCTCAAAAAGCTAGAGCAGCAGGTATTCATTTGATTTTGGCAACTCAACGTCCATCGGTTGATGTATTAACGGGTTTGATTAAAGCTAATATTCCAACCCGTATTTCTTTTCAAGTTTCTTCTAGGATTGATTCACGGACTATTCTGGATCAGGGCGGTGCAGAAGCGCTTTTGGGTTTAGGTGATATGTTATTTTTACCTTCGGGCACCAGTATTCCCATTAGAGCACATGGCGCTTTCGTTGATGATCACGAAGTCCACAGAGTGGTCGCATTTTTAAAACAAACCGCTCCACCAGATTATCTTGATGAAATAACACAAGATATAGGTGATGGGGATACTGGTTTTAGCTTAAGTGGCGGGGGTGAAAGTAATTCAGAAAACGATGCTTTATATGATGAAGCGGTCATGTTTGTAACAGAAACGCGTAAAGCGTCTATTTCTAGTGTGCAGCGACGTTTTAAAGTAGGTTACAATCGAGCTGCTTCAATGATTGAAGCGATGGAAGCGGCAGGTGTTGTTAGCGCTGCTGAGACGAATGGTTCAAGAAAAGTTTTAGCGCCAGGGTTGGTCAGAGACTAATGTGTTTATAGTAAATTTCTTGCGTATCATAAAAATCTATTGGTAGAAATAAAATGAAAATTTTGGTTATTTGCGGTCATCCTAATTCGGATTTTGAAGGTGTACAAGAGATATTGAATTTGGCTGGTCTAGGACTACCAAAACCGTCAAGACATGAGTTAATATCTTTGAATGACTTTCATGAGAAAATTTTTAAATCATACGATCTTGAACTTAATCATTTAGATCCTATTGCACCCACAAAATTGGGTAAAATTTGGCAATATTTAGCTATAGATCTTTTTATGGGGAATATGGAGCAACCTAATTGGGGATGGGCTGATAATAAAAGTGCTTGGCTGTTGGATTTTTGGAAAGACCAAGACCCTCAAGTCAGTTTCGTATTAGTATACTCAGCCCCTGAAACTGTTTTAGGTAAAGCGATGGTTAGAGGTGATGTTCAATCATCTGAAATTGATTTTGTTTTAGCTTCATGGATAGCCTATCAAGCAGAAATACTAAGGTTTTATAAGCAAAATCCCGAGCGATGTCTTTTAGTTAATGCCATGATTACTCGCGAAGATCCTAATAATTTAGTTAAAAAAGCAAATGCCACATTTGCAATGGAGTTGTCTGAAATATCTATAGTAAATACTAATGTTGAAAGTGTAACTTTTATTGCAGAAACTTTATCGAAAACATTAATAGAAGATAATCATCAAGCTAATAATTTATATCGTGAATTGGAATCTTTAGCAGATATTGCTAATACAGTCGTTTCAGTTAATAAAGTTAATCACCGACGAGCTTTTGAAGAGTTTATTGCTTTATTGAATGATATTGAGAGCTTAAAGTTAAAAAATTCTCAAGATAGTCAATATATCAAGCAGTTAGAGTGGAAACAGATTGATTTAGAAGCTGAGTTACAGAAACTGGCTGGGTTAAATGATGATCGAGATAAAATGAATCATCAGCGTATAGCTCTAATTCAGAAATTGATGCAGGCAAGAGATGAGAAGAACGCTCCACTATTCGATAATGCCGATTTCAACGAAACTTATAAAGATCAAAGACTGTCTACATGTGATTTAGCTATGGATTTGATTCCTGATAATCAACAGCAAGAAGACGATGAGTTAGATCAGTATCTTTTCTATAATCTTAATTTGTAGCTTTAGTTATTTTGCTTATCCAGGTTTCGTAATCGTTGCAACTTTTCTTTAATTTTAATTTCTAGGCCACGTTCTACAGGCTGATAATAATGGGTTTGTGATAACTGCTCAGGAAAATAATTTTCTCCTGCGGCATAAGCTTCAGGTTCATCATGTGGATAACGGTATTGTTTTCCATATTCTAAGTCTTTCATGAGTTTTGTTGGTGCATTTCTTAAATGCACGGGCACATTTAAACTCCCACTGTGTTGAGCGGCCATTTTAGCAGCATTATAAGCATTATAAACGGCATTGCTTTTGGGTGCGCAGGCAAGGTAAATAACTGCTTGCGCAAGGCTTAACTCCCCCTCTGGACTACCGAGTCTTTCTTGGGCTTCCCATGCATTGATGGCAATTTGCAACGCTCTGGGGTCAGCATTACCAATATCTTCAGATGCCATTCTGACAATTCTTCTCGCTAAATAAGTCAGATCACATCCGCCATCCATCATGCGACATAACCAATATAAGGCGGCGTCTGGTGAACTACCTCTAACAGATTTGTGCAAAGCTGATATCTGATTGTAAAACTCTTCGCCTTGATTATCAAAGCGTCTTACTCCCGCGGATAATACATCTTTTGCACAGCTAGTCGTGATTTCTGAGTCACCTTTTGCTATGGCTAGTTCTACTGCTATTTCAAGTAAATTAAGGAGTTTTCTTGCATCACCGTCGGCGCTTTCAGCAAATTGTTGTTTGATTTGCTCGGACATTTTAACGCCTAAAGATCCTAATCCTTTTTTATGATCAATCAATGTATGATCAATGACGGTCATTAAATCAGTAACACAAAGTGCATTTAATACATATACTCTAGCTCTAGAGAGTAAAGCATTGTTAAGGGCAAAGGATGGGTTTTCAGTGGTTGCACCAACAAAATAGAGGGTGCCATCTTCGACATGAGGTAGAAAAGCATCTTGTTGAGATTTATTAAAGCGGTGAACTTCATCAACAAATAGTACGGTGCGTTTTTGCTGTTCCTGTGCGATTTTTTGAGCCGCACTGACAGCGGCTCTAATTTCTTTAACACCGGACATTACTGCAGAAATAGGAATAAATTCAGCAGAGGAATGTTGAGCGATAAGTCTAGCTAAAGTAGTTTTTCCGGTGCCGGGTGGCCCCCAAAAAATCATAGAATGTAATCGCCCTGAAAGAATAGATTCATAGAGCGGTTTACCTGCTGATAATATATGATGTTGGCCAATATAATCTGATAAAGATTGCGGCCTCATTCTGTCAGCAAGTGGTTTAGTTAAATCATCAAACATAAGTCAATCTAGGCTGATAATTGTTTTAGTCAGAGAATACATCCGCTCCTTTGGGTGCTTGAAACTCAAAGATATTACTTCTAATGCTCGGATTTAATAGCACATTTGAAAAGTAAATACGGGTTAGTTGGCCAAAGTTATCACTCAATTCCATGCCAGCCAAACTGCTTTTATTTAATCCAATCAATATATATTTAAAGCTACTGTCTTGGTTTTTTGGTAATAACTTTATCCAAGTTAAATCGCCGTCTGTGCCTTGATCTAGCATAGTAAAGTTATCTTCTAAAGAAATATTTCCACTTAATAATAAAGCAGGAGTAGATCCAACTGATTCATCCAATTTTTTAACAGTAACTTGATCTAAGTCGGTATCGTAAAACCATACTTTGCCTGAGGTCGATACGATTTGTTGTTGGAAAGGTTTTTGATAATCCCAGCGGAATTTACCAGGCCGTTGCAGATAAAATACCCCATAACTAGTTTGATAAGGATTACCAGATTCATTGATTAAAACTTGTTTAAAGTCTGCGGTTAAAGATTTCGAGACTTTTAAAAAAGCCTGTAATTGTTGAACAGGTTGCTCTGCGGAATAGGCAACACTTAGCGTATTAAGCAAGAGCAGACTAAGAATAAAGAGTAGGTTTCTTTTTAGCATAATTGATTTATTGCTCGCTATTATTGGGGTTTGTTATCACTAGGATCAGGTTCAAAAATATCTGTTGGTGAGTCCGCGTCTGGGTTAAAAAAACCTAGACCACATTCAGAAAAAGTTATCGGCTCTGATCCAGAAATGTAAGGGTATTGTTTACCCGTTCCACAGTCAGGATCAATTAATTGGCCATTATTTGTATCAACCCTAACAAAAGTAATATTGTCAGGAGGTGTTAGGTTTACGGCTTGTGTAGAAATTTGTTTCATTAGCTGAGACCAGATGGGTAAAGCGCCAGTCGAACCTGTTAAACCTATGGGTTTATTATCGTCTCGCCCCAGCCATACTACAGATAAGTAATCTCCCGTGTAACCCGCAAACCAACTGTCTTTTGCATCATTAGTAGTACCCGTTTTACCAATGAGTCCGTAATTTTCGGGAAAATAGGCGTAAGCTGATTTGCCTGTGCCTTCGTACATGACCCCTTGTAACATCGTGTTAGTGATATAGGTAGCAGCGGGGTCAAGAGCCTGTTTAACGGTTAAAGGGTAGCTTTGTAAGGATTTACCGGTTTGATCTATCACGGCTCTAATCGTTTTAATAGGTGTTGAAAAACCATCTCCAGCAAGTGTTTGATACATTTGAGTTACTTCTAGAGGCGATAAAGCGCCAGCGCCTAATAATAATGATGGAAATAAATCTAGTTTTCTATTGACCCCCATTTTTTTAAGCGTATTTAGGACATTTTCAACGCCCACATCCATGCCGATTCTTACTGTTGCTAAGTTATAAGATTTTGCCAGCGCGGTATGGAGAGGAATAGTTCCGTGTTCTTTGTGGTCATAGTTTTTAGGTATCCAATCAACACCATTTCCACCCTTAACTACGATAGTGGAGTCACTGATTTGAGTGGTGATAGTATATTTGTCTGGATTTTCTAGAGCTGTTAAGTAAACGGCGGGTTTTATCAGAGATCCAATAGGTCTTATAGCGTCTAGGGCACGATTAAATCCTCCGGCGATACTTTCTTTGCCACTGGTTAAAGCAGCGACTTCAGCACTATCTCTACGGGTGACAATAACAGCTGCTTCAAGTTCATCACCATGAGGCATTTTAGATAGTTGGCCTAACCGATTTGCTACAGTTGTTTCTACCGTATCTTGAACTTGCGTATCAAGTGTAGTAAAGATTCTTAGGCCTTCTGATGTTAAATCTTCTTCACGGTAATCATGCCTCAATTGTCGTTTAACTAAATCTAAAAAGCCAGGGTAACGATTAGATGATCTTAAATTTCGAGGGATAATATTTAAAGGTTTAGTAATAGCGGCGTTTGATTCTTCTGTCGTGATATAACCCTCTGCCGCCATTTCTTGTAAAACTAAATTACGCCTTTGTAAGGCTCTGTCAGGAAAACGTCTGGGATCATATTCAGATGGGCCTCTAACTAAGGCTACTAAGGAGGCGACTTGTTCAAGCGGCAGATCTTTTAAGCTGCTACCAAAATAGAATTCACTGGCTAAGCCAAAACCATGCACAGCATTGGGGCCGTTTTGCCCTAGATAAATTTCATTAAGATAAGCTTCTAAAATTTCATCTTTAGAATAATGATATTCTAAAATAAATGCCATTAAGGCTTCTTTGGCTTTTCTTGATAAGCTTCGCTCTTTGGTTAGATAAAAGTTTTTAACTAATTGTTGAGTGATAGTGCTTCCGCCTTGAACCATGCCACCTGCGATAAGATTTGTCCAGATTGCTCTGGCAATACCCCGCATTGAAATGCCAAAATGATGGTAAAAATCATGGTCTTCAGAGGCGAATAAGCCGTTGATTAAAGCTGGAGGTGCTTCTGCTAACTTAATAAGTACTCGGTCTTCTTTGATGCTTGGGTAAAAACTACCAATTTGCACGGGATCCATACGCACAATGGCAATATCTTGGTTGGTTTTTAGGTCAGTTATTTTTTCTATAGTCGATCCATTGAATTTAACCAGCATGGACATGCTAGCTTGTGTTTGATCCCAAAATGCGAAACTACGAGTTTTGATGCGTAGTTGGGTGCCTTGTTTGAAATAACTGCCTTCTGTAGTGAGTGAGCTGTTATTTCTGTAGTGAAGCATTTTTAATAAGGCTTCTAATTTCTCAATGGGTTGCGCGTAACCTGAATATAGATCAACAGGGTTTGCATAGACGCGTGCAGGTATTGCCCAACGTTTACCCTCAAACTGTTGTCGAACGTTAATGTCAAGATATCCAAGATAACTAATTAACATAAAGCCGGCAATTATGCTGCCAATTAGAAACAAATTTCTAAACCAATGGGAGTTTGATTTCTTTTTTTGGGGGGGGGTGCTGTAACGGGAACCGTTACTGCGCGATTTTTCTGTCATTGAGTTATATCTATTCATTACTGTCAATCTTAGCTAGCAATTAACTATAAGCCTATTATACCTACTATTAATAGTGATTAATTAGACTCATTGATGGATAGTACAATTTTTCCGATGGTATGGCCGGTTTCAATGAGTTCATGGGCAATGTTGGCTTCTTTTAAGGGTAATGTTTGACTCACATACACTGTTAATAAGCCTTGTTCAGCCCATTGTTTGCATTGATTTAAGATAGCAGTATGTTCATTTCTTGCTTCCTCTAAGTCTCTCAGCATGGGTGTCAACATCAATTCGAAACCAATCAGTAAGTTGCGTAATCTGGCTTCAGTTAAATCTATTTTGCCAGGATCCAATAGGGTTATAAGCCGACCAAAATGTGCAGTGGCCGCAATACTTTCTTTAAATACTTCAGGGCCAACGGTATCAATCGTTAAATCAGCACCTTTGCCTGCAGTTAGATGTTTAACTTGTTCAGCAAAACCATCAGGATGATAAATAATGGTTTCATCAGCGCCTAGGCTTTTAGCAAACTCGGCTTTTTTTTCTGAACTAACGGTTGCAATTACACGTGCACCTTTAATTTTGGCCAATTGTATAGCGACATGACCAACACCACCGGCACCGGCAGTAATTAAAACGGTTTGTCCTGCTTGTAATTGCCCTTTACTGAATAAAGCGCCCCAGGCGGTGATTAAAACCAAGGGTGCTGCGGCCGCTTCAATAGGTGAGAAGTTGCTTGGGCTAAAACTTAACCAGCGTTCATCAAGTACAGTGTATTCGGCATAATTGCCTTGTTCACGCCCCAAACCACCGTTACAAAACCATACAAGATCGCCAAGTTTAAAGCCTTTAACATCTGTACCTGTTTCAACAATAACTCCAGCGCCATCGCAGCCTAAGATTGTTGGTAAAGGTATGGGATAAAAAACCCCGTGACGTCTTACTTTTGTATCAACAGGATTAATGCCTGCGGCTAGTAATTTAACTTTAACTTGAGTGGTTGTGTTGATTTTTGGTTCGGCAATGTCTTGGTAGCTAAGCGTGGTGGCAGAACCGGTAGCCGTCATTAATATAGCTTTCATGATTTTTATCCTTCTGCATGTCTAGCATTAATTTAGATACCATTGCTGACGATAGTCGGCATAATGGTCTTGTTTTTCTTTTTTAAGTTGTGAATTTTGATAACTGTAAATACTGGGCAAATTATAGCCATTAAATCGGTTAGCTTTGATTAAACTGTATGCACCAACATTTTTAAAGACCAATTTATCGCCCACACATAATGGTTGGGTAAATTGATATTCACCAAAGATATCACCTGATAAACAACTGCTACCCGCTAAAATAATGCTGTGTTTAGCGGTGCATTGGTGTTCGTGCAATTCAAGTTTTTTTTGATATTCAAAAACTTCTGGGTGATGATTTACTGAAGTGTCTAAAATCGCCACTGTCTTACCGTCACTTATAAAGCAATCTAACACGGTTGTTAAAAGGTAGCCTGCGCTATCCACTAAGGCTTTTCCTGGTTCTATAAAGATATTCAGATCATAGTCTTGTTTAAGTGCAGTGATTAAGTTAATAAAATCGGCATGATGTTTTATTTCGTTAAATAAATAACCACCGCCCAAATTTAGCCAGTCTAAGTGTGCCAATTGTTTGCCAAAGTAATGGCGGAGTTTTTCGATGGTTTTAATGACAGGTGTATAGTCTGTAGCAGAAAAAACGTTGTGGATATGTAAGCCTTTAAGGTCTTTAAGGATATTAGCTTGCCATAGGATATCAATATCAACACCGAGTTTAGAATGAGGTCGGCAAGGATCATAGCGTAAATCATTAACAAAAGATAACTTAGGGTTAACTCGCAAGCCAATGTTAGTTAAAGTTGAGTTTAATGCTAAAAAGTGCTGATATTGAGTTAATGAATTAAAACTGATGTGGCTTAGTAATGTGGATAAAGTGCTCCATTCATCAGGTCTTAAACCGGGTGTCGTTAAATGCAGACTACCTTGGTCTTTTAAAATTTCAGTCGCTAATTGCGCTTCAAATAAGGAACTTACTGAAAAACCATCAACAAAAGCTTGAATAGGTTGTAATACGCATGAGAGTGGTAATGCTTTGATAGAATATAAAATCTTGCAGCCAGATTGCTGTCTAATGGACTCTAAAGTTGCTAAGTTTTTTTTTACGGCATCTGTATCGATCACAAATGCTGGTGAGCTGTCGATTTTATCTTTGAGGTGTTGAAAGTCCATTTATTGGTTTTTGTTTAGGGTTTTATCTAAGTGAATTAGCTAATAACAATGCACCTTACTATGCTCGATTGTGTTCGAGCAGATTTTACGATCAAAATTTGGAATTATTATATTGCAAGCTAATATAATCTAGTTTATTCTAATAGGTTGTCGAAATAAGGCATAAGTATAGCAGGAGAGATGGCCGAGTGGTCGATGGCGCACGCCTGGAAAGTGTGTATACGGCAACGTATCGAGGGTTCGAATCCCTCTTTCTCCGCCAACTTATCGTTAAAGTATTGACTTTTGAAACTTAAAAGTCAAATACATTGCTTATTTTAGTCAATTGCTACACATAACTGCTACACGCGAGCTGTTTAAGATGTAATTACAAACCAATATTGTAAGAAGACAATCATACTTTTGAAGTAGAAGCAGAGTTCCAACCGACCTAAGCTTAAGTTACTAAATTATCATCACCTAGGCGTGGCCAAGCCGTTAGGACAGCTTTAACAACAGTTGCTAGGGGAATGGCAAAGAAAACGCCCCAAAATCCCCAGAGCCCGCCAAAAAATAATATAGCGATGATGATAGCAATGGCATGTAGGTTAACGGCTTCAGAGAAAAGCACAGGAACTAAAACCACACCATCTAGGGCTTGAATAATAGAATAAGCAATCACGATGTACATAAATTCATCTCCGTTAAAGCCCCATTGAAAATAAGCTACGCTCAAGACTGGGAAGGTGACTAATGTCGCGCCGATGTAAGGAATAATAACCTGTAAGCCCATTAGTACAGCTAATAACATGGCATAATTTAAATCCATGGTCGCAAAAGTAATATAGCTGACAAACCACAATATAAATATTTCAGAAAACTTACCGCGCACATAGTTACCCATTTGCATATCAACTTCATTCCATACTCTAACTGTTAAGTTTCTATCTTTAGGCATAAATTGTAAAAACCAGCTGATCAAAATGGTTTTGTCTTTTAAGCAAAAAAACACCATCATCGGTACTAAAAATAAATAGATTAAGGCGCTGGCTATGCCTACAACAGAGGCTGCTGACATTGATAGAACATTTTGACCATAGGTAAGAAGTTCTTGTTGGATGGCCAGCATAATTTGTTGAATTTTATTTTCTGAGATTAATTTGGGATACATCTCCGGTAAGCGCATGATACCTTTTTGGGTGCGATTTAGGATTTCAGGTATGTGTTGTATCAATTCAATCGCTTGTTGAGAAACGAGCGGCATTAAGTAAAATAATAGAAAACCTAAGCATGTCATAAAACAGGTAAACACCAAGTAAACTGCAATTAGACGACGCACACCTAGTTGTTCAATTTTGCTGGCCAATCCTTCTAGTAAGTATGCGATTACCACAGATGCAAAGACTGGCATCAGGATATTTGATAATGAATAAATTAGCGCAAAACCAACGACTAGAATCATTGCTAAAGAAACAGCTTGAGAGTTAGGCATAAAGCGTTTAAAAGAGTTAGAGAATAAACGCATATTGACGGAGCTAGTTGTTGTCATTGAGGTGATCTTAAGATTTGTTATTATTTTTTCTTTGGCTATTTTATAGTTAATGTAGGGGGCTGGATATAATTTGTTACAGAATAGAAATTTTAGCTTTGATCACAAAAGGCAATAATTGAAATAAATTCTCATGTAATATATAAGTGATAGTATAAGACTAAACACATTTAATGAAATTCTCTCTAAGGAAAATAAACCTATGATCCCTGTTATCTTATCAGGTGGCTCTGGAACACGCTTATGGCCACTTTCACGTAGACATTACCCAAAACAGTTTTTACCTCTCGTATCAGATAACACTATGATCCAAGAAACCTTATTACGGTTAAGGGGTATTAATGGTTTGAAAGCACCTATTGCAGTATGTAATGAAGATCATCGTTTTATGATGGCGGAACAGTTAAGAGAGATTGATGTCATTCCTGCCGCTATCATTTTAGAACCATTAGGTAGAAATACTGCGCCTGCTGTGACTTTGGCAGCTTTAACGGCATCTTCAGCAGAAGATGTGTTATTGATACTGCCTGCTGATCATGTGATAGAAAATGTTCCTGCGTTTCAAAATGCAGTAAATCAGGCTAAGTTATTGGCAGAGCAGGGATATTTAGTAACCTTTGGTATAGTGCCTACCGAGCCAGAAACTGGCTATGGTTACATTAAACGCTCAACAGAAGCGGTAGATGCTGCTTATAAAGTGGCTTCTTTTGTGGAAAAACCCAACTTAGAAACGGCAAAAGCTTATCTTGAGAGTGGAGATTATTATTGGAATAGTGGTATGTTTGCCTTTAAAGCCAGTAGTTTTTTAAGTGAATTGCAAAAGTTTAATCCAGACATGTTGGAAAAGTGTGAGCAAGCACTTAAAACGGCGCAAATTGACATGGATTTTGTGCGTTTAGATAAAGATATATTTGCGTCTTGTCCTTCTGATTCTATCGATTATGCGGTTATGGAAAAAACCACTAAAGCCGTAGTTATTCCTATGGATGCTGCTTGGAATGATGTGGGTTCTTGGTCTGCTTTGTGGGATGTGACTGAAAAAGATGCAGCGGGCAATGCCATTATGGGTGATGTGTTAACGGTTGATACGCGCAACTCTTTTATTCATGCGCACAGTAAGTTGGTAACGGTGGTGGGTTTGGATAATGTCATTATCGTAGAGACTGATGACGCGGTCATGATTGCCGCTAAAGATCGGGTGCAGGATGTTAAAGATATTGTAGATCAATTAAAAGCCCAAAGTCGTTGTGAGGCCGATATTCATCGGAAAGCTTACCGGCCTTGGGGGCATTATGATCTAGTAGATACTGGTGAACGTCACCAAACTAAACGTATTGTTGTTAAGCCGGGAGCTAAACTGTCTTTACAAAAGCATCACCATCGTGCGGAGCACTGGGTGGTCGTTAAAGGTACGGCTTTAATTACCAAAGGAGATGAACAAATTTTGATTTCAGAAAACGAGTCAACTTATATTCCATTAGGAATTGTGCATTGTTTAGAAAATCCAGGCGTTATTCCTTTAGAAATTGTCGAAGTGCAGTCTGGTAGTTATCTAGGCGAAGATGATATTATTCGCCTTAATGATCAATACGGACGCGTTTAAACTAATCATAAAATTTATTTACACAAGGAAATACTATGAGTCAAAAAGTTACAAAAGCTGTTTTTCCTGTTGCTGGTTTGGGTACTCGATTCTTGCCAGCTACAAAAGCCATAGCAAAGGAAATGTTACCTGTTGTCGATAAACCATTAATTCAATACGCCGTAGAAGAAGCTGTCGCTGCTGGTATTGATACCATGATATTTATTACTTCACGTAGTAAAAATGTGATTATCGATCACTTTGATAAAGCCCATGAGTTAGAAAGCGAATTAGAAGCTAAAAATAAAACTGAATTATTAGCTATTCTTAAAGGCATTGTGCCACCTAATGTGTCTTTTGTGTTTATCAGACAAGCAGAAGCTTTAGGTTTAGGTCATGCGGTTAATTGTGCAAGACCGGTTATTGGCGATGAGCCTTTCGCTGTTATCCTGCCAGATGATATGGTTGAAGATGGGGCCCGAGGGTGTATGTCGCAAATGGTAGAGTTGTTTGCAGAGAAACAAACCTCAATTCTTGGTGTGGAGCGCGTTAATCCGGCCGATACAGGGAGTTATGGTATTGTAAAAACACCAGAGACCACTGAGAAGTATGCAAAAATAGATGTGATTGTTGAAAAGCCAAAACCAGAAGTAGCTCCATCAAACTTGGCGGTAGTGGGGCGGTATATTTTAACGCCAGCTATTTTTGATAAAATAAAAAACACGGGTCGCGGTGCGGGTGGTGAAATTCAATTAACCGATGCAATTGCTGATTTAATGAATGATGAAACTGTGTTGGCTTATGAATTTGAAGGTAAGCGTTATGACTGTGGGGCTAAATTAGGATTTTTAGTGGCTAATGTTGAATTAGCTTTATTGAATGCGGAATTAAAACATAATTTTAAGGCTTATCTTAAAGATTTAGTCAGTAAATTTTAATACATTTATTGCTGATGAGTTGTAGTTAACATCGTTACACTAAATCGATAGTTCTAAGCTATAAAACCCTTTAAGCGGTTTCGTTTAAAGGGTTTTTTTAGTAATTAGTTGGAAAATGTTAATGGTTTACTTTCGCCTAATCTCTTCTATAAGGGCTATTTTGGCTCTTTTTTGGAGCCAGATCACTCCGGCGATATCAGTAATTCCCGCCCATAATCTATCTAATGTTCCATATTTGGACAAGCCCATGGTTCTTGAACGATGCTGAACTGGTTCAGAAATTATTTCGCCACCGGCTCTTAATATTAAGGCTGGTAAAAACCGATGCATGTGATTGAAGTAAGGTAGTTCAAGAAAGCTGTCTCTAGAAAACACTTTTAAGCCGCAACCCGTATCTGGTGTATTGTCGCCTAATAACTTAGCGCGAACGCCATTAGCAATTTTAGAAGAGAAGATACGCCAGCCTGTGTCATGGCGTTTAATACGCCAGCCCGCTACCATAGCTAACTTAGGTCGGCTTTCGCGGCCTTTAATTAAGACTTCATAAAGATGCGGAATGTCGGTAGGATCATTTTGGCCATCACCGTCTAGAGTTGCAATCCATGGGTAAATGGCTTGTTTAACACCTGTATGAATGGCAGTACTTTGACCGCAACTGCTGGCATGTTGTAGCACTCTTAATGCCGGAAAATCTACTAGCGCTTGTTGTAATATTGCCGCTGTTTCATCTTTACTGCCATCGTTAACATAGATGATTTCATAGGCGCTGGCTGTGCAAAGTGCGTTAGCAATCTCTGTGATGAGGGGGGTGATATTTTCAGCTTCATTGTGAACAGGGACGACGACGGAAATTTTCATGGTGAACTATCTTAATGCTATAAAAAAGCTGACTATTTTAACTAAAATGCTTAACAGACAATACTTTTTACATAAAAACTTTAAAGAATTAATGCGCTATCATTAATTAATACTCTGCTCAACTTGCGGTCGCCATGGCCTACGACCCGCCGGCTCAAGTGCTAAACTACGCTAGCCAAAAAAAGCTGCCCTTCCCGGTTATGCACGATGGCT
>CAIVAH010000130.1 GCA_903903765.1 uncultured Methylococcaceae bacterium | reverse complement strand
CCTCCAGGTATGGCGCAACCCATTAAACTTAAAATTTCTTCTAGAATTTAAATATAAAATGTTAGGAAATACTATGGATCACAAAAAACCGCTAATAGCTTTGGCGTTATTATGCGTAGCTGGATTTTCACAAGCAGGTGAAAAGGAAGAATTGCTAAAATTACGCAATACAACCACTAGTTTGATCAAACAATTAGTTAAGCAAGGTGTCTTAACTGATAAAATGGCTGCGGAGATGCTAAAACAAGCAGAGATTGATGCAAATCAACAAGTTGCTGATGCCAAAGCCAATGTTCCTAAAGAAAAAGAAGTGGTACCAGCTGATGAAGTTCGCGTAGCCTATGTACCTGATTTCGTAAAAGACGAAATACGCCAACAAGTTCGCACAGAGTTAAAAAATGAAGTTGTTAGCGATGTCATGCAAAAGGCTAAAAAAGAAAAGTGGGGAATACCAGACGCTTTGCCAGATTGGGTGAATCGTTTTAAATTATCGGGTGACATGAGAATTAGAGAACAATCTACTTTTATGGCCTCCGATAATACTGCAATTGGCAATGGTGGTTATATGGATTGGCCTACTATTAATTCGGTTGGTACTCTTGCAAATGCTGGGCAAAATGCTTACGTTAATACCTTAGATGATAGGCACCAAGCACGTGAAAGATTTAGATTAGGTATAGATGTAAATATTGCAAACAATCTAGATGCTAACGTTAGATTAGCAACTGGTAATATAACAAATCCAATTTCTACAAATCAATCTCTAGGTAATTATGGAAATCGTTATCAATTTGATATTGATAGAGCTTTTTTGAAATATAACGCTGTCAATGATAAAAAATTCAATTGGTTAACCGTTATGGGCGGTCGTACACCTAATCCATTTTTTACAGGTGGAAGCGAAGTGGTCTGGGATGAGGATTTATCTTTCGAAGGTATTGTTGGTACAGTTCGTCACAACTTATTAGATTCGAGTTTATCTGATTCAATAGGTGGTTCTGGACCAACTATTTTTGGCACCGTAGGGATGTTTCCTTTACAAACATCTTCTGGGTTAAGTACTAGAGATAAATGGTTAATAGGTGGTCAAACAGGTTTAGATTGGGGATTTGATAATCAAGATTCTTTAAAAATAGGTGCTGCTTATTTTGACTATAATAATATTACTGCAAAACCTGACCCAAGGGGCTTAGATTTTACGAATAACCCTAATAACTTAACATCCAATTGTATAACTAATTCACCTGAAAGCACTCAATCAATGCCTCAGTTTATGCAATTTGGCAATACGTTAACACCAATTTGTAACGATCCAAATGGTGGATTAGGTACGATGGGTTTGGCATCTGATTTTAAAATATTAAATTTTAATGCTTTATATGATTTGGCATTATTTTCACCACATCATCTTAAACTAAGCGGAGATTTTGCAAAAAATTTAGGCTTTAATTCTAATGACATTAATAAGCGTTATTTAGTACAAAATGTCTATGGTATGGGTATAGCGGGTTATAACGCAGATTCTGCCAGTACTATTGCCTGGCAAGTTAAGGCGGATATTGGCTGGCCTAAAGTTGATGTAGCTGGGCATTGGAATGTCTTCGGCTTGTATAAGCATGTAGGTAGTGATGCTGTTCTTGATGCCTATACTGATTCTGATTTCCATCAAGCGGGTGCTAGTAATTTAGGTGGTACTAATGTGAAAGGTTGGGTATTAGGTGGTAATTACGGCTTAATGAAAAATGTTTGGGTAACAGGTAAATGGTTTAGCGGCAATGTAATAACTGGGCCACAGTTTGGTGTAGATATGATGCAACTTGATCTTAATACACATTTTTAATGAGATTTCATAATGTCTAAAAAATTAAAATTAATCTCATTTGTAATTTTAACTTATCTTACCCTTAATCTAACAGTTGAGGCAGCTCCTGCTAAAGCAGATGCTAATGCAAAAGCTGCTATGGCTAAATTACAAGCAATGGTAAAAGATGCGACTACTGCGCGTGATACTTTAAAAACAGAAAAAGATAAAATTTCTGCTGAATTAGAGCAAATTAAAAAAGAAAAAGATATT
>CAIVAH010000129.1 GCA_903903765.1 uncultured Methylococcaceae bacterium | reverse complement strand
GTTATCTCAGGATTAGGTGCAACAGGATACCTACTGGCCTTACAGGCCGCTCATCAGATATTAACCGAGAGACCCTAAATAATGGATATTAGAAAAATAAAAAAACTCATCGAAATTATCGAAGAATCGGGCATTGCCGAAATTGAAATTAAAGAAGGCGAAGAATCTATTCGCATTAACCGTTACGGCAATACTGTTGCCGCAGCTCCCGTTGCCTATGCTGCACCTATTGCCGCCCCAGCAGCTACAGCACCTGCTGCATCAGCACCTGCAGAAGAAAAGATAACAGGCCACACGGTTAAATCACCCATGGTAGGTACTTTTTACCGTTCTGCATCACCTGGCTCTAAAACTTTCGTAGAAGTAGGTCAATCTGTGCAAGTAGGTGACACACTTTGTATCATCGAAGCCATGAAGATTCTTAACCAAATTGAAGCGGATAAAAGCGGTACTATCACAAAAATATTGGTTGAAAATGCTGAACCGGTCGAATATGGCCAACCATTGTTCATCATTGAATAAACCGCGGAATAATTATGTTCAGTAAAATAGTTATCGCCAATCGAGGCGAAATTGCCCTACGTGTTTTACGTGCATGTAGAGAATTAGGCATTAAAGTCGTTGCTGTGCATTCTGAAGCAGATCGTGATCTTAAACATGTCCGTCTTGCTGATGAATCAGTCTGCATAGGACCGGCGGCTTCTGCAGACAGTTATTTAAATATTCCGGCTATTATTAGTGCCGCTGAAGTAACCGATGCTGAAGCGATTCATCCTGGATACGGTTTCTTATCTGAAAACGCCGACTTCTCTGAAAAAGTTAAACAAAGTGGCTTCGTATTTATTGGCCCAAATGCAGAAACTATCCGCATGATGGGCGATAAAATCTCAGCTAAAAATGCTATGATTGCAGCAGGTATTCCCTGTGTACCAGGCAACAATGATCCCTTATCTGACGATGATCAACTTAATCTTCGGATGGCTAAAGAAATTGGTTATCCGGTTATTATTAAGGCAGCCGGTGGTGGTGGTGGACGTGGTATGCGTACTGTACACACTGAATCTGCATTAATAAGCGCAATTGAAATGACCAAAGCAGAAGCAGGTAGTGCCTTTGGTAATCCTACTGTGTACATGGAAAAATTTTTAGAAGATCCACGACACATTGAATTTCAAGTCCTAGCAGACTCCTTTGGCAATGCCATTCACTTAGGTGAACGAGATTGCTCTATGCAAAGACGCCATCAAAAAGTAGTAGAAGAAGCGCCAGCACCCGGTATTACTGAAGAACAACGAAAAGCCATTGGCGAACGTTGTGCAAATGCCTGTGTTGAGATCGGCTACTTAGGTGCAGGCACTTTTGAGTTTTTATATGAAAAAGGTGAATTCTACTTCATTGAAATGAACACACGTGTGCAAGTAGAGCATCCCGTTACTGAAATGGTTACTGGCTTTGATATTGTAAAAGAACAATTACGTATCGCTGCAGGTTTACCATTATCAATTACCCAAGATCAAGTCAAAATCACTGGCCATGCCATTGAGTGCCGTTTAAATGCTGAAGATCCTAAAACCTTCATGCCCTGCCCTGGTAAAATTGAACAATTCCACATGCCAGGTGGCCCAGGTATCCGCTGCGAAACGCACATTTATAATGGCTATAAAGTACCGCCTTATTATGACTCAATGATCGGTAAATTAATTGCTCATGGAGAAACCCGTGCCGGTGCAATTGCGCGTATGAAAACCGCTTTAAGTGAAATCATTATTGATGGCATTAAAACCAACATCCCACTTCAACAAGACATCATGAATGATAATGCCTTTAGTGTTGGCCAGCAAAACATTCATTATCTTGAAAAGAAGCTAGGCATACACTAAGCACTACTTTTAATGTATCTACGTGAAGGTTTACATAAGCACCCTTCATAGTAGATACATTACTCCAATCCCCTCCTTTTTATAACAGACTTAATTAACTATGGCCTGGCATCAACTCTCAGTGATTACGGATGAAAATACCGCACCTCTACTAGCCGATTTCTTCAGTGATTTGGGCGCTGTATCCGTGACTTATATGGACGCAGAAGACGAGCCAGTTTATGAACCGGGTATCGGAGAAACTAAAATCTGGAGTAATACCCAAGTAGTTGCCCTGTATGAATTAGATGCAAATGTAGAGTTGGTAAAGGATTTAGTATTCCAACAATTTAAGACTGCTGATTTAAGAAACTGGCTCTATGAAGCCGTGGATGACCAAGCCTGGGAACGAGCGTGGATGGAATATTATCAACCCATGAAATTTGCTGATAGATTATGGGTTTGCCCAACAGATCAAGAGCAATATGAACCTAATACGGTTTGTTTAACATTAGATCCAGGCTTAGCTTTTGGCACTGGCACCCATCCAACGACCGCCTTATGTTTAGAATGGCTAGCCAGCCATGATCTACATAATAAAACGGTGATCGACTATGGTTGCGGCTCAGGTATCTTGGCCGTTGCTGCAGTATTATTAGATGCGAAGTTTGCGCATGGCGTTGATATTGACCCACAAGCGATTACCGCTACTGAAAGCAACGCCTTAAAAAATAAAGTAGAAGATAAAATTAAATGTTATTTACCCGAACAATTTACACCTTTTCAAGCGGATGTAGTGTTAGCCAATATTTTAGCTAAACCCTTAATAGATATGTCTGAGAATATTTGTGCCTTAGTAGCGTCAGGTGGTCAATTAGTTTTATCAGGTATTTTATTTGAACAAGCAGAATCGGTAATTAGTGCTTATCAAAAATTCATCGACTTTAAGCCGTTAGTCCAACAAGAAGATTGGATTAGATTAGACGGCATAAAACGCTAAGTTTACAGGCACCCAAACAGCACTTTATTCACTCTATAACTATTACCTAGCTTATGTCGCACCCCGAATTATATCTAAAGAAAAACGAAGACAAGCGCTTACGCAAAGGTCATTTATGGGTATTTAGCAATGAAGTAGATGTTAAAAAAAGTCCCCTTGAGCAATTTACAGCAGGTGACTTAGTCCATATTAAAAGCGACGACGGCAAAATACTGGGTACGGCTTATATCAATCCGCAAACATTAATTTGCGCACGTTTATTATCCAGAAAAGCCAACTTAAAATGTGGTGTCAATTTTTTTAAAGAGCGCTTAAGCACTGCCCTCACCTTACGCGAAAAAATATTTCCAAAACCCTTTTATCGCTTAGTGTTTAGTGAAAGCGATGGCTTACCAGGCTTGGTGATTGATCGGTTTGGTGAAGTATTATCTTTACAAATCACCACTGCCGGCATTGAGCTACGCAAAGACCAACTCTTAACAGCGCTTATCGAACTATTAAATCCTACGGCAATTATTTTAAAAAACGATAACAGCCAAAGACAACTCGAAGGCTTAAGCCAAGAGTCAGAAGTGGTTTATGGCCAACTCCCAGAAACACTTATTATCGAAGAAAACGGCGCTCAGTTTAAAGTTGATATACTGTCAGGCCAAAAAACCGGTTGGTTTTATGATCACCGGAGTAGTCGAGCTCATTTAGCTAACATCGCCAAAGATCAGCGCGTCTTAGATTTATTCTCCTATACCGGCGCTTGGGGTATTCCGGCTGCCATAGCAGGTGCCGCAGAAGTCACTTGTGTGGATGCATCCGAAGGGGCTTTAACACTCGCCCAAGAAAGTGCCCAACTTAATCAAGTATCTGACAAAATGAATTTTGTCCGAAGTGATGTGTTTGAGTTTCTAAAGCAAGCTCGATTAGATAATCAACTGTATGATATTATCGTGCTTGACCCACCCGCCTTAATCAAACGTAAAAAAGATTTTAAACTGGGGTATGAAGCGTATAGACGCCTTAACCAACTTGCCTTACAAGTATTAGCTAAAAATGGCATCTTAATTTCTGCGTCATGTTCATTTCATTTAAGCAGAGACAACCTGCACGAAATATTACGCAGCTCGGGTCGGCATATTGATCGACACTTGGTCTTTTTTGCCAGTGGTGGTCAAGGCCCTGATCATCCGATTGATCCAGCGTCACCCGAAAGTGAATACTTAAAAACTTTCTTTTGCTCTGTATCTGCTAGTTTATAAAAGCATTGAGCCAAGTCTATTAGCATTATAAAATGTAGTTTTTTTATACACGTTCTATTAAAGGCGCCCATAGAAACCGATGGGTAAACCCGTAACAACAATAATTACAATATCAAAGAGGAGTTATAACTAATGAAAGCCTGCGAATCATGTAGTCGTGCAGAGATCGGCAAACATCATAATCAACAACCGGTATGGAAAAGAGCCATAGGTTTACTTTTCGTTTATTTACCCATCTTAACATTGCCATTTGTATTTTTAAGTGCCTATCTAACCTACTATCACCTTATACTCGTTGGCGGTAAAAACATAAAAAAATACTCAGATTTTCTGCCTGCAAGAGAATCACACCGTTACGATTTAAAAAACCAAATTACCATGCACGGCTCATTTAAACTCAGCTTAGCGCAATCAAAATTATATTGGATACTTAACTGCACTTGGTATTGCCCTTACAGTGTAGGTTTATTTGAATGGCATGCTTATTTAGTTAAAATCGTTGAAAACTGGTGGTGTCCATTTAACCATGAGAAAAAAGAAGATTATAGCAACGCTAAAATAGATAAGTCTTTTTGGCACATATATCCAGAAGATATTGCTAAATTAAATCCAGAAGATCGTGACAACCCCATTTGGAATGATGAATTCGATACACCTAATGACAAATAATTTGTCAGTCTAATTCAATGCAGATCGGCACCTATACCTTACAAAATAATTTAGTTTTAGCGCCTATGGCCGGCATCAGCGATCGGCCATTCCGAGAATTATGTAAAAAGCAAGGTGCCGGTTTAGCCGTTTCGGAGATGGTTGCATCGAATCCGGCCTTACGATATCATAAAAGAACGTTGTTAAAAGCCGATCATACCGGCGAATCTGGCATAAGATCTGTGCAAATTTTAGGAACAGATCCACAACAAATGGCCGCAGCCGCACTTTTTAATGCTGAACGTGGTGCGCAGATCATCGATATTAATATGGGCTGCCCAGCTAAAAAAGTCTGTTCTGTTGCAGCAGGCTCTGCTCTCTTAAGAGATGAAATCTTAGTTAAAAAAATATTAGAAGCCGTAGTCAACGCAGTTGATATTCCGGTAACCCTAAAAATGCGTACCGGTTGGGATTTAGACAATCGCAACGCGCTAGAAATTGCAAAAATTGCCGAACAAGCAGGCATTTCAGCTTTAACCGTGCATGGCAGAACTCGGGCCTGCAAATTTAATGGCTCAGCTGAATATGAAACCATTACAGCGGTAAAAGAAACAGTGACTATACCGGTGATTGCTAATGGTGATATTGATTCAGTAGAAAAAGCTGATTATGTATTAAAAACAACGGGTGCAGATGCGATTATGATTGGTCGTGCCGCCCAAGGAAATCCATGGTTATTTGCGGAAATTAGTCATTTTCTAGCGACTGGAAAAACCTTAGCTAAACCAACGCCAACAGCCATACAGACCACATTGTTAACTCATTTAGAACAACTCTATGGTTTTTATGGAAACGTTAATGGTGTTAGAATAGCCAGAAAGCATATAGCTTGGTATTTAAAACATCTTGAATGCATCAATCAAGAAACAAAAGATAAAGTCAATCAAGCACAAAGCCCGACCGAACAAATATTGCAAGTAAATTTAGCGTTTAATTTTTAAAACTGGATCGTGTTAATGACAACAAATGCAACACCGAAAAGTGCTGAAATTATTAACATAGACAATAAAAGAACTTTGCTTCTACCTCTATCAGTCTATGTAAAACAAACGATAGAACAATACTTATCACAACTCAGTGGTCATGATGCCGTTGGTTTACACGCCATGGTGATTGGTGAAGTTGAAAAACCGTTACTAGAAATTACCTTAGAGCATTCTGGATACAATCAAACCAAAGCGGCTAAAGCCTTAGGTTTAAGTAGAAGTACGCTGCGAAAAAAACTAGAACAATACGATATTTCTTAAAACTAACTGGTCTTTACCCAGTTTATCGCTACACCACTCACCTATCATTACAATAAAAGGTCTGCATGAACAAAAAAATAACTCGAGCCCTGATCAGTGTGTCCGATAAAACCGGCATCATCGACTTTTCAAAGGCTTTGAGTCATCTAGGTATAGAACTACTATCGACTGGCGGCACTGCAAAATTATTAGCCGAACATAACATACCAGTGACCGAAGTATCGGATTATACTGGCTTTCCTGAAATGATGGATGGTCGAGTTAAAACCTTACACCCCAAAGTCCACGGTGGCATTTTAGGACGTCGCGGCATAGATGATGCCGTCATGGCCAATAACGGTATACAAGCTATCGATATGGTCGTGGTTAATCTCTACCCTTTTGAGCAAACCATTGCTAATCCTAATTGCGATTTTGAAACTGCTATCGAGAATATAGATATTGGTGGTCCAACAATGATACGCGCCGCCGCTAAAAATCATGCGGATGTCGCCATCATCGTTGACCCTGAAGATTATACTAAAACCCTAACAGAATTAACTCAGCAAGCTAATGCGCTCTCAGGCGCAACCCGTTTTAACTTAGCGCTAAAAAGCTTTGAACACACCGCTCGTTATGACACCGCCATTGCCCGCTATTTAGGCCAATTAAACGGCACACAATTCCCGGAAACGCTTAACTTACAGTTTTATCGCAATCAAACCATGCGTTATGGTGAAAACCCGCATCAAAATGCAGCTTTCTATCGCGAAAAAACACCGGCCCCCGGCACAATTGCGGCGGCACAGCAATTACAAGGTAAAGAATTATCCTATAACAATATAGCAGATGCGGATGCGGCTTTAGAATGTGTTAAATCTTTCAGCGCTAAACCGACTTGCGTTATCGTTAAACATGCAAATCCTTGTGGCGTTGCTGAAGCGGATAGCTTATTAAGCGCCTATGATAAAGCCTACGCAACTGACCCCACCTCTGCATTTGGTGGCATCATTGCCTTTAACCAAGCACTTGACGCTGCAACCGCCACTGAAATCATTAACCGCCAATTTGTCGAAGTGATAATTGCACCCAGTATTTCACCTGCCGCTCAAACCGTGCTAGCAGAAAAACAAAACATCCGCGTCCTAGATTGCGGTGAGTGGAGTGGAGCGGCTGACAGTGCCTATGACTATAAACGCGTAGCGGGTGGTTTATTAGTTCAAGACAAAGATATCGGAGAAGTTCAACCGGAAGATATCAAAGTAGTCAGTAAACGGGTGCCGACTACCCAAGAATTTGCCGATTTATTATTTGCCTGGAAAGTAGCTAAATTTGTTAAATCTAATGCGATCGTCTATTGTAAAGATGGCCAAACCATCGGCGTAGGCGCAGGCCAAATGAGCCGAGTCTATTCGGCTAAAATTGCTGGTATCAAAGCCGCAGATGAAGGCTTAGTCGTGCCCGGCTCCGCTTTAGCATCAGATGCTTTCTTTCCATTTAGAGATGGTATAGATGCCGCCGCAGAAGCAGGAATTACAGCGATTATCCAACCGGGTGGCTCAATGCGAGATAACGAAGTCATTGCCGCCGCAGATGAGCATAACATCGCT
>CAIVAH010000128.1 GCA_903903765.1 uncultured Methylococcaceae bacterium | reverse complement strand
GTTCCAAAATTTGCAGACGTTTTTTCGACGCGGCATCTTTTTCTTTTTTGAGCGCAACTTGTTCGATTTTCAGTTGAATTAAGCGACGATGCAATTTATCCATCACTTCGGGTTTTGAATCAATTTCCATTCGAATTCGACTGCCGGCTTCATCAATTAAATCAATCGCTTTATCAGGCAATTGTCTATCAGCAATATAACGATAAGATAATGCTGCAGCTGCTACAATCGCAGGATCGGTAATCTCTACGCCATGATGCACTTCATATTTTTCTTTTAAACCACGTAAGATGGCAATAGTATCTTCAACAGAAGGCTCATCTACCATCACCTTTTGAAAGCGACGTTCAAGTGCGGCGTCTTTTTCTACATATTTACGATATTCATCTAAAGTAGTTGCACCCACACAATGTAATTCGCCACGTGCTAAAGCAGGTTTTAACATATTACCCGCATCCATAGCGCCATCAGCTTTACCTGCACCGACCATGGTATGTAGTTCATCAATAAATAGAATAACTTGGCCTTCTTGTTTTGCTAAATCATTTAAAACAGCTTTAAGACGCTCTTCAAATTCACCTCGAAATTTAGCACCTGCAATTAAGGCCGCCATATCCAAAGATAACACCTGTTTGCCTTTAATACCTTCTGGTACTTCACCATTTACAATACGTTGCGCCAAACCTTCTACAATTGCGGTTTTACCGACGCCAGGCTCACCAATTAATACCGGATTATTTTTGGTGCGTCGTTGTAACACTTGAATAGTACGACGAATTTCATCGTCACGACCAATCACCGGATCCAACTTACCTTGTTCAGCTCGCTCTGTTAAATTAATTGTGTATTTATTTAAGGCTTGACGTTGATCCTCTGCATTCGCATCTTCAACTGCTTCACCACCACGCATTTTATCAATTGCCACTTCTGCCACCTTGGTTGTCAAACCTAATTTTTTAAATAATTGACTTAAATAACCTTTCTCTTCACACGCCGCTAACAAAAACAACTCACTAGAGATGAATTTATCATTACGCTTTTGCGCTAATTTATCAGTTAGATTTAATAATCTTGCTGATTCATTAGAGATTTGTACATCCCCACCAGAACCAGTTACGGTTGCAATACGGTTTAACTCGGTATTTAATTCAGTACGCAACAATTGGGTATTAATACCTATTTGCGCCAATAAAGGTCTGATGCTACCACCCTCTTGTTCTAATAATGCTGTCATTAGATGGACAGGCTCTATAAATTGATGATCTTTTCCTAAAGCCAGACTTTGTGCATCCGCTAAGGCTGCTTGAAACTTGCTGGTTAATTTATCCATACGCATGATGTTACCTACTAAATAGTGGTTAAGTTGGCACGGATATTAGGGAGCATCCGCAAGTTTTCAAGACACAAGCTAAAATTAGTCAACATTAAGCTTGTTTTACTGATCATAAAATATTTAGCTGAGCATAATCTTGCTCAAGTTATCATTAACTTAAGTTAGTTAATTTTGATATGCACACAGAATAACTATTAAACTGAGTTGCCCAAAGGGGTCTAATTATAGACTTATCTATGAAACAAGATATGACGAATTTAGTATTTTTAATATTAATCCACTGTTGAAATTAATCCGTTCGTGGTGAGCTTGTCGAACCGTGAACGGATTAATATCCTAAGCTTCGACTAATTTACAAAGTAATATCCACAAATCCATGCGTTCCGCGTTTTGATTTAACGGCTAACCAGTCTTTTAGATGCTTGAGCTCTGCGGTTTCTTCTAATGCATCTAAAGCTTGTTTATTTTTTAATAACCTAAAAGCCGAAGAAAGCACATTATAACGATCGCCTGTAATACCCGCTCTTCTTAAACCTACCGTATTCAATCGATAATGTTTAGCGGGTCTACCGCCAATTAACATATACGGAATGACATCCATATTTAAACCCGTAGTGCCTTGCACAATCGCATATGAACCAATTCGGCAAAATTGATGCGCCACTACAGCGCCACCCATGAATACATTATTACCCACTTCAACATGGCCACCAATTGCCACATTATTAGCAAAAATTGTATTATTACCCACTGAACAATCATGCGCGACATGACTGTTATTCATAAAAAAACATCCTGAACCAATACGAGTTTCTGCATGTTCTTTAGACGCACGATGTGCGGTAAAGCCTTCTCTAAAATGATTATTGTCACCGATAATCAACCATGATTCTGTTTCTGGTTTAAAACCAGTATCTTGAGGTAAGCCTCCTAATACGGCATGTGGATGTAAAACATTACCCTCGCCCATTTTTACATGCCCATGCACAACCGCATGTGCCCCAACCTGACAATTAGCACCCAAAACAGCGCCACTTTCAATTACTGCGAATGGGCCAACTGTTAAATTCTCGCCTAACACCACATCAGATGCAATATAAGCCGTTGGGTGAATATTTTGTGTCATATGTTCTAGCCTCTAGGATGAAATTTTGTATGCAACTCTTTTAAACGCTCTCGGGCAATATGCGTATAAATTTGCGTGGTAGATAAATCAGAATGTCCTAATAATAATTGCACAACCCTTAAATCGGCCCCATGATTTAATAAATGGGTCGCAAATGCATGCCGCAAAGTATGGGGAGAAATCTCCTTATTAATACCGGCTTTTTTCGCATGCCGTTTGATAATATGCCAAAAAGCCTGTCTTGTCATGCCGTCTGCACGATTTGTAACAAATAAATAATCAGATTGTTGATTACCTAATAAAACACCTCTAGCTTGCGCAATATAAATCTCTAAACTGCTCATCGCTTCTTCACCCACCGGTACCAAGCGTTCTTTATTTCCCTTACCAGTAATTTTAACCACACCCATTCTAAAACTGATTTGCGAGAACTTTAAACCGACTAATTCAGAAACGCGTAGACCTGTAGCATAAAGCATTTCTATCATGGCTTTATCACGACAGCCTTGTAAGTTAGTTATTTCAGGTGCATCTAAAAGTAATTCCACATCATGCTCAGATAATGGCGTGGGCAATAAGCGCCCAACATGGGGAGACTCAATTAAGGCAGTAGGATCTTTAGTGATTTTATTCTCACGAATATAATAGCCATAAAACCGACGTAAACTGGATAAAATACGGGCAGCAGATCGACTGCCTATACCATCTTGATAACGATTAGCCAAAAAACCTGATATATCGCCCCTATCAACAACCAACATATCTTTACCCGCTAACCAATCGGCATAAATTCTTAAATCACTGCTATAAGCTGATAAAGTGTTTTCACTTAAACCTTGTTCCACCCATACGGCATCTAAAAACTGCTCTATTAACGCACTTGCTGTCATACTTGATTCATCATTTCGTGTGCCAAAAGTGTCTCTTTAATTGCCATCAAAGGTCCAACTGTTTGGCCGCTATAACCACCCAAATTAGACATAGCAACTACACGATGACATGGAATTAACCAAGGATAAGGATTAGCTCGACAAGCATTGCCCACTGCTCTAGGTGCTGAATTAATCTGCCTTGCTATTTCAGAATAAGTACGAGTGTTCCCCCAAGGAATTTTAAGCATTTCAGCCCACACTTTATGCTGAAAAAAAGTACCTCTTTTTAATAAGTTAAGCGAAATGACTGCTAAAGAATGAAGATCAATTTTTGTTTCAGAGATAGTAGATAAACAAGATTGCTGGATAACGGGACTGACTGACCATGTGGTCGCACAAATCACTTTACCACGCCACTGCACATAAAGTAACCCAGCAACTGTATTAACCTGCGTCCATTCTTCAGGCTCTAAACATACTTCAGACTGTTCAACCCATTCTATTAAATATGACATACTATCCTAATAAGCTACTAACATTAACTGTTTACCCAACACGGTGATCCTGCAAGAACTGATTCTTCTATGCCTTAAATCAGCATCATAGTAGTTTTTTTTAATAAATGCTATCTACCAACAATCTTTAACGGTAACGCCAATGCCTGAATTATTGATACCTTTAATACCCAACTCATTCAATGTTAATGAGCCACATTTATCTGATACTTGCCTTCCAATCGGAGTTGCCATTAAGGTGTATGAACTATGACTAGCTGTGCTAATACTTAACTCATAAATCGCAGTGCCTCCACCTAAAGGAGCGACATCAGAAAAAACAGCTGGGCTGCCCGTATTTGCACCTGCAACTGCAGCCCCTAGATAACTATTATTTTGTATATAATGCCGCTCCATGGCATTAGCAAATGCCATAAGACTAGTTTGCGCCTCGACCCGCCGGGCTTTTAACAGAATATCGTTATAAGATGGATATGAAATACCCACTAGAATAGCGACTATTAATAGTGTAATTATCATTTCGATCAAACTAAAAGCCTTAATTAATAATCTCCCGCCATGCGATACGTCGCTTGTTGACAGCCTGTAAACTAAAGTAACTTTGTAATTGCACTACCGTATTAATATCCATACCCCATGCTCTGGTAGTAATTCTGAATATCGCATCAATGCTTATACCGTCACTACTGGGTTTATGACTCAACAACTCAATAACATATCTGGGTGCTTGAACGCTATTTTGTAAATTTACGGTTACCAATCTTGCTTTAGTTAGCCAATTAAAATCTACAGCTAAACACAAAGGTATACTTACATAAGGACATAAACCAGCTACACAATCAGTACCTTGAAAAGGCCCAGCTGATATTTGCACAGGATTAAATACGGGATCAGTACTGCTGATATATTGCTCGGCTTCTCGCAATGCCGATTCTGCCGCTTGAAAAGCCAGACTTCTACTTTGATCATTAGTACGCATTTTTGTTTCTAAAACACTTGTTTGCAAAGCTGTTAGCGTTAATAAGGTAAGCACTAATAAAAGTAAAAGACTCATAATTAAAATTAAACCGTTTTGAGCCAAAACACCTCTGATCGGCACTCAAATATGCCTATTTCTGAGCATATAAGTAGCTGCATACACCCGTCTTAGTCTTCTATCTGTTTTAACAAGACCATTAAAGCTGAATACTGTTGATTTAAGCAACAAATTATCCTCTATACTACTGACTAATAATTGTACTTTTATACTCACTACTTTCTCAAAATCCACCAGCGCACTCACTGGTAAATACACATTAGGGCTACCATCGGCATCAGTATCAACACCATATAAAAACACCATGGCCTCGACCCCTTCAACAATATCGTTATTAAGGTTGTTAGTATTTCTTCTTAAGACATTATTGACAATCGTATAACTAACTGTCGAAGTTTTATCAAGATAGTATGCGGTAGACTTATTAACAGTTTCACCACAAGCATCAATGGGAGTGACTACTTCATAAGCGGCTTTAAGAGTTAGCCTGCTATTGTCCACATACAAATCTCCTGTACTTGCTTTTAAACAACCCCAATATCCCAGCATCCGAATATCTCGCCCCATTAATTCTAAAGCGAGAATGCCGTTTTCTTGTATTCTGGATAAATTATCTTGCACCCGATAGGTCTGTTTAAAATTAATAAATATCGAAATCATCCCAGCCAGTAAGACTGAACTCAGCAACAATGCGATAAGTATTTCAATCAAAGTAAAACCTTTATATTTGACTGAATTCTGCTGCGTTGCCATTTTTATTAAAGGATAAAGAAGAACATTATTTGGGTTCTAGTCACCGGATCATCCCAAGAAATATTAACGGTATAAACAGTATTATTTTTAGAAACCACTGCTATTGCATTAGAACGTAATACAGATAAACGAGCTTGCCATACACAATGATCCAATAAAACCAGCTGAGCAGGCAAACAGGGGTTACTAGCATCTTGACATTGAGTGCACATTAATTCATCTACACCTGATTCAACAGCACCTATTGAGCCTAAATACATAGAAGAGACTGTCGAGTTAAGCCGCATCCTATCAATCATATCGTTAGCCAACAAATTAGCTTGGCTACGCTTAAAACTACTTTGATTATTTTTTAAACTAATAATGTGC
>CAIVAH010000127.1 GCA_903903765.1 uncultured Methylococcaceae bacterium | reverse complement strand
GTACTTATTTAAAAATAGAAAAGTTGGAGCTAGGAGTTGGCGACAGCATAGAGTTTGATAAAGTACTGATGATTCAATCAGACGAAGCTGTTAAAGTAGGCCTTCCCTTTATTGAAGGTGGTAAAGTTACAGCGACTGTTTTGTCTCAAGGTAGACATGACAAAGTAAGAATAATAAAATTCAGAAGACGTAAGCACCATATGAAAAAAATGGGACATCGTCAATATTACACAGAAGTCCAGATTACTGGCATTTCTGCTTAAGAAATATAGGAGTTAAAAATGGCTCATAAGAAAGCGGGTGGTAGTACTCGAAACGGTCGTGATTCTAATGCGAAACGTTTAGGCGTTAAACGTTACGGTGGAGAATCAGTAATAGCAGGCAACATTATTGTTCGTCAACGTGGTACACAATTTCACCCAGGTGATAATGTAGGTATCGGTAAAGACCATACTATTTTTGCTACTGCAGATGGTAAAGTGGCTTTCCAAGTTAAAGGTCCAAATAGTCGTAAATATATCAGCATCGTTACTGCTTAAAACGTATAGATTGATTGTAAACGGCTATAAGATAGGGCTAATGTGATTAGTCCGAAAGCTTTCAAAAAGCTCCGTCCTTAATGACGGGGCTTTTTTTGTTTTTATCAGTTGGTTTTGAGTGTGGCGGCGTTTAGGTTATGAGATTTGTTGATGAGGCGGAAGTTAAGGTAGAAGCGGGTGACGGTGGTAATGGTACTATCGGTTTTAGACGCGAAAAATATATTCCCTTTGGGGGGCCGGATGGCGGTGATGGCGGTGATGGCGGTAGTGTTTTTTTGGTGGCCGTCGAAAATGTTAATACGCTAGTTGATTTTAGATATCAAACTGTATTTAGAGCTCAGCGCGGTCAAAATGGCATGAGCCGAAATTGTACGGGTAGAAAAGGTGATGACTGTTTTGTGTCGGTGCCTTTAGGAACGCAGGTATCTGATAAAGAAACGGGTGAGGTAATTGGTGATTTAACCGAGTTAGGTCAAACATTGTTAGTGGCTTCTGGTGGTTTTCACGGTTTAGGAAATACCCGCTTTAAAAGTAGTATTAATCGAGCCCCTCAAAAAGCTAGTAAAGGCTCAGAAGGTGAGCATCGTGTCTTGCAATTAGAATTAACATTGATTGCAGATGTCGGATTACTAGGAATGCCTAATGCGGGTAAATCTAGTTTGATTCGCTCCGTTTCATCGGCAACCCCAAAAGTCGCTGATTATCCTTTTACCACTTTGCATCCTAATTTGGGTGTGGTGAGTGTGGATGATTTACGTAGTTTTGTGATTGCGGATATACCCGGTGTAATTGAAGGTGCAGCGGAAGGCGCCGGTTTAGGGTTACAGTTTCTTAAACATTTGTCTCGTACTGGTTTGTTATTGCATTTGGTTGATGTTGCACCTTATGAAAGTATGGATACGCCGGTTGAGGCGGCTAGAAAAATTATTCATGAAGTTGAAAAGTGGAGTGATAATTTAGCTAATAAGCCACGATGGTTGGTGTTAAATAAAACGGATAGACTGCCTTATGATGAGGCAGATACTATTTGCCAAACTATTGTTGATGACTTGGAATGGCAAGGTCCTGTTTTCAAAATTGCGGCGATTAATGGTAAAGGGACAAGAGATCTTATGTTTGCCATTATGAACTTTTTGGAAGAAGAACGGCGGAAAGAAAGTGAGCAGGAATAATTTTGCAAGCGTTAAACGCATAGTAGTAAAGATAGGCAGTTCTTTGCTTACAAAAGGTGGGCAAGGATTAGATCAGCAGGCAATTAGTGCATGGGTTAAACAGATGTCTACTTTAAGGCTTAGAGGCATTGAAGTGATTTTGGTTTCTTCAGGCTCTGTTGCAGAAGGGATGAGTCGTTTGGGTTTGAAGACGCGACCTGTTTTGTTGCATGAACTACAGGCAGCTGCCTCAGTAGGGCAGATGGGTTTAGTCCGGGTGTTTGATGATAACTTTCAGCAACATGGCCTACATGCTTCGCAAATCTTATTAACGCATGATGATTTATCCAATAGACAACGCTATCTAAATGCCCGTAGTACTTTATTAACCTTATTAAATTTTGGTGTGGTTCCGGTAATTAATGAGAATGATACGGTGGCTACCGAAGAAATTCGTTTTGGTGATAATGATACCTTAGCTGCTTTAGTGGCTAATTTGGTTGAGGCTGATTTATTAATTATCCTAACGGACCAAAAAGGTTTATTTACGGGTGACCCCAGTGTTTATCCTGATGCACAGTTAATCAGTGAAATTAGTGTTAATGATGAGCGCTTGGAAACGATGGCCGGTGATAGTCGAAGTGGATTAGGCCGAGGTGGCATGTCTACTAAAGTCCGTGCGGCACGTCTTGCAGCTAGATCTGGAGCGGCTACAGTGGTTGCTGCTGGTGTAGTTGAAAATGTAATAACAGCCGTTATTGCGGGTGAGGAGTTAGGTACACACTTTTTGCCAGATATTGAGCCTTTAGTGGCAAGAAAGCGTTGGCTAGCGGGACAATTACAAGTGAAAGGTCATTTGGTTTTAGATGCGGGTGCTGTTAGAGTGCTTAAGTCTGAAGGCAAAAGTTTGTTAGCCGTCGGTATCAAATCGGTATCGGGTCAATTTGAACGTGGTGAATTAGTGTCTTGTTTGGATGAAACAGGTCTTGAGATTGCCCGTGGTCTAGTTAATTACGGCTATGCAGATGCCTTATTAATTGCGGGTAAGAGTAGTTCGGAATTTGAAAAGATTTTGGGTTATGCAGATGATTCTGAAATGATGCATCGAGATAATATGGTATTGATTTAGGCTGTTGTGTAGCCGAAATAGAGAGAAAAGAGCTGTCTACTATGCAATCTTCTGAAAAAATAAATTCGGCACAATTCTTAGAGCATCAACTTCAAGAAGTGATTAATCTGCTTGAAAAACAGCAGTTAGAAAAGTCTTTGGTTGAAAGAGGTCCGGGCGCTAATCATGAACTGATTGAAGCCTTGTTGCATAATCAACATCAAGCGCGATTGCAAGAAAAGTTTGAGCATCTGCATCCGGCAGATATTGCCCATATTTTAGAATCTTTACCTTTAGATCAACGTCAAATAGCATGGGATGCTGTTAAGACACAGCACGAAGGACAAGTCTTATTAGAAGTGTCAGATGCGGTAAGGCATACACTGATTTCTAGTATGGAGGTTGAAGAGTTAGCAACGGTTGCAGGAAATTTAAATGCCGATGAGTTAGCAGATATTGCATCTGATTTACCTAAGCGTACAATGCTGAAGATTCTGCGGACGCTAAATAATGAAGAACGGAAACATTTAGACGATATTTTGTCGTATCAAGACAATCAGGTGGGAGCCTTAATGGACTTCGGCATGATTACCATCAGAGAAGATCTTAATTTAAAAGCGATTATTGGTTACATAAGAAAGTTAGGTAAACTTCCGAGTCATACCGATAAGCTTTTTGTGGTTGATCAGTTTGATAAGGTGCAAGGGGTTTTGCCATTGCAGCGTTTATTAACTCATTTACCCACGCAACAAGTATCTGATGTGATGGTCACTGATTTTATTCGTTTTCAAATTGATCAAGAAGCTGCTGAAGCTGCTAGAGCGTTTGAGCGTTATGATTTGATTTCTGCGCCGGTAGTCGATAGTGAGGGGCGTTTACAAGGTCGATTGTGTGTAGATAATATTTTAGATTATATTCGTGAAAAAACAGATGAAGATTTGTTGATTCAGGCCGGGGTTGGTGAAGAGGAAGATTTATTTTCTAGTGTCTGGAAGTCGGCTCGTAATCGTTGGGGTTGGTTGTTAATTAATATTGTGACGGCATTTATTTCTACCCGTATTATTGGTGTATTTGAAGATATTATTCTGCAATTAGTTTCTCTGGCATCTCTCATGCCGATTATTGCTGCGATGGGTGGAAATACGGGAAATCAAACTAGTATGTTAATTATCAGATCATTGGCGTTGGGTCATATTAATGCAAATAATGTCGGTCGAATGATTAAAAAGGAACTGGGTTTGTCTTTAATTAATGGGACATTTATTGGTCTTATTATGGCTGGCTTAAGTTTTGTGTTGTATAGGGATACTTCTTTGTCTGTAGTGATGGCTGTCGCGATGTTTATCAATTTGTTATTAGCGGCTATTGTAGGTTTGGCTATTCCGTTATTGCGCTATCGATTTGGTAAAGATCCTGCTGTAGGAACTAGTGTTATTTTAACGGCAGTGACTGATTCGATGGGTTTCTTTATTTTCTTAGGGTTAGCTAGCCTGTTTTTAATTAAATAAACTAGTTTTAGTCATGAAATCTTCACTCATTCAGGTTTTTGGATTGCGTATAATGTTGTTTTAGGTTTTCTTTACCCCGTTTAAATCTCCCCGTTTTGTTGAGTATGAGCTTTTGAAATGAAT
>CAIVAH010000126.1 GCA_903903765.1 uncultured Methylococcaceae bacterium | reverse complement strand
GTTCACTGCGTATGACGCTAAAACTGGTAAAATCGCTTGGTCTAACAAAGAACCATTCTCTGTTTGGTCAGGTTCTGTAGCAACTGCTGGTGGCGTAGTTTTCTACGGTACTTTAGAAGGTTACTTAAAAGCGGTTGATGCTAAAACAGGTAAAGAATTATATAAATTCAAAACCCCATCTGGCATCATCGGCAACGTAAATACTTGGAGCTACAACGGTAAACAATACGTAGGTGTTCTTTCAGGTATTGGCGGCTGGGCTGGTATCGGTATCGCTACTGATTTCGGTAAACAATTAGAAGAAGCTCAAGCTAAAGCTGCAGCTGAAACTGATCCAGTTAAAAAAGCTGAATTAGAAAAAATTGCTGTGAAAATCTCACAAGAAGGTTTAGGTGCTAACGGCGCTTACGCTAGCTTGGGTTCTTTCACTAAGCAAGGTGGTGCTTTCACAGTATTTGCATTACCAAACAACTAATCGAACTATCTATTTAGCTTGATTATAAAAAACCCTGACTGAGCAATCAGTCAGGGTTTTTTTTTGCCTAATTTTTATAGCCTTTACAGTTAAAATAAAAATAATGCTTTAAAATATCCCTCACACTCTTATATAGCCTCTTAAGTATTTCAACCTAAATGAATGTTTTGTTATTGGTTTGTTTTTTTCTTGCCACATCACCTCTCCAATCTTTTGCACTTGACGATGACGATAAACAAGACCAACAGCCTCAAAAATTCACCCAACACGGCAGAATAAAACTCAGCCTTGAACTGCAAAAATCATCTGGCTTACAAACCGCAAAAGTTAATCCAAGCACTTATCAAGCAGAATTTATTGCGCAGGGCAAAGCTATTAACATCCAGCCATTACTAGCACTTAGAAATCGATATCAATTAGTTTCAGCAGAAAAAATCAATATTCAGGCAAAACTAACCCAAGTAGAACAAAATTTTAATCGTCAAAAAGAACTTTATAATAATGGGGTCACCTCAAAACGTAATTTACAAGAACAAGACGCTCTTTGGCAAAGCTACCAAGCACAACTTGCGGCTAGTGATTTCCAAAACAACGCTATCATTAACGAAGCCAATATTTTATGGGGAGAGAATTTAACTGAATGGGCTCTTGCTAAAAAACCATCTGAACTCAATACTTTACTAAGTCAGCAAGATAAACTCATTCAAATCACGCTACCTAACAACAAACATCTACCTGAAGCAATTAAAACTATTTATGTCGCCCCATCAGGAGATAGATCTAAAGCTCAAACTGCTCAATTTGTTTCTATTGCTACGCAAAGCGAAATTGCATCTCAAGGTGAAAGTTATTACTTTAGAACAGCGGCTAAAAATATATTAGCTGGTATGAATGTCATGACATGGGTTCCCGAAAGCACCACCCATATTTCAGGCGCTCAATTTCCTAAGTCAGCACTCATATGGTATATGAACCAAGCTTTTGTATATCAAAAAACATCGACAGATGTTTTTATAAGACGTCCATTGCTTCATTTCACCTTACTAGCGGATGGCTCTTACCTATCGGAAGCATTAAATCCAGAAGATGAAATTGTAATACAGGGCGCCCAAATGCTGCTATCTGAAGAGTTTAAAGGCCAAATTCCTAGCGAAGATGATGATTAATGAAACTATTTAATCTGATTATTCATCAACATACGCTGTAAAGAGGAATCTATATTTTTTGCAGATGTATCATCATCTATTGACTTGCAATCAACAATAATTTGAGAAAGTTTAGATAACTGAATCTGACGCTGTTGAGCAAGGCTTTCTATATTAGCAAGCATCTCGTTCTCAATTAACATAAAAGCAGCCTCCAACCCCTTATTTAAGCCTTTAACGGCCGTTTTTTTGAGAGATGGCTGCGCCTTCTTTAAGAGAAAAAAAGGAATCAACCAAGTAAGCGCAATCATTAAGCTACTATGGACCGCAAAATCAACGCCTAGATAATGATTTTCTGACATTGCAGATGTGTAATAGCCAATAAATACCTTATAACTCACCCAAGACATTGCCAACAATGGCAAAATCACTTCACTGATACGCAAAGTTTTTAAAAAAAACCGTTGTAATGCATTACCAGGATTCGCCAAAGCTAAGCGTGTCGCTAACTCTGTTTGGGTTTGAATAATTTTTGAAGCTTTTTCGCGCAAATCATAAATTGGTTGTTTAAAAGGTAGTACGGGAACATCTAATTGATCCAGCATAATAATAAAGTCATCCGTAACATCATCAAACCTGAGTTGAGCCCATTCATCCCACAAAACTGGCGCTTTATTCGAGTTAGTGATTAATAAATCAGCAACATGTTGCGCTGCATGTTCAGCTACATACTGTATAGGCCATTCAAATCCTTTGGCTAACAGCTGATTTGTCTGCTGCCATAACTGTTGCCAACACTCGGGTAATTTTTTAAGGGCCTCTTCAGAACCCAATGTTGCTTTAGCCTCATATAATTTATTAAGCAAATCCTGTTGACGCAATTCCATACCGCGCAATTCTAATTGCTCAACCACGTGACCAGCAGCTAAGCCATTGATAGATTCTTCCAATAACGTAAATTCGTCAGACTGATTTTCCACACAAGACGTTTTATAAATGACTGGCTCGTCAAAACCCGCTTGATGTAGCAGTTGTTTAAAGTCAATAAACTGCCCTAACTGCCCTCTATCCCACTGATTAAGAACAAATAACCAAGCATGTTTAGCACCTTCCGCTAATAACAAGCGCCAAGCTTTCTCATCTTTATAACGCTCGGGACTCACTACATAAATTAAGACATCAATATGTGGCAACCATTTTAAAACTAAAGCTTGATTAGCTTTCTCTGTACTATCAAAGTCAGGCATATCAATCCAAACCCAACCCTTTCTAGCGGCATTATCATGTTGGGCAACATTAATTCTTTCTAAAGGAAACTGCTCAGGAAAATGTTGTATAGAAATACTTTCATGATGATACAAAGTCACTTCTCTAGAGGTAGGGCGCTCTATACCCGCCTTTGCAATTACTTTACCCGCTAAACGATTAAGCAAAGTACTTTTACCAACACCTGTTCCGCCCATAAAAGCCACAATAAGCGGTCTTATTGACTTGCCTTGCTCACTATTGTCAGCAAATAACTGCTCAGGTTTAATCTTTTCTATATTGGCTAAATCATTTGCAATATCAACCTTAAGCCAACCTAAAGCTGATGTTTGCTCAGCCCAAATCTGGGTATTTTTTACTAAATTAAAGTAATCGTAAGCCATGGCGCTTTTCTGTCAGTTGTTGTTCAACTGCTTTAAGTTGAGCAACAGGAATATTAAAATGGTTTAAAGACGATAATTGTTCAGGTAGTAAAGCTAAAAACTTACCCATACTGTCAACAAATAAGGCTTGTTTAACTTTATGCAACTGCTGTTGTTTTAAGTCATTTTCGACCTTATGCATATAACTTCCGATAGCGCTTTCAGTCAATAATGATGTAATAGTTAACATCGCTGGAGCAAACACTAAATCATGTATACCAATCCCACCCATATGCAAAGTTAAAGCAATAGCCGTTGCATCTGCTGTCACTCTAGTCGCTCTCAAACTATTCAACACCAAAGGCTGTTCTTGAAGTTTATGATACAAACGCTGCGCAGTTTTCTCAACATCTTGCTGAAACGCCAAATGATATGCCAAGGCGGCTTGGGTAAAATTATGTAATACATCTTGACGCTGCCGCCTTAATAAACTACCCATCTCTTTCCACCATAAGCGCTGGCTTTCTGCGTCCGCTTTATCCATCAATTGATCTAGCAACTGAATCAAAGTATGTTCAGCAATTTGATTTAATAACACCAATTCCTGACTGCTATCCGCTATATGAAGACGCTTCTGACCCAAATTCATCACCTTACGAATAGGCCAGGTTAATACTCTACGCGCTCCTGTTAAAAATCCAGCTAAACCAGGAATCTCCAATAAAGCCAATAGCTCGGCTAACGCATGCTGAAATGTTTCATAATGATGCGGATGATTTAAATAATCACGCTGATAATTTTCCAAGGCTTGCTTAATACTTTGATCTACTATTTTTTGCCACTCGAGCGCCGCATTATGTTCAGAAACAATTGGCTCTAACCATTCTGACCAATATTTTTGCACTAAAGCTTGCTCATTACGGCTTTGTTTTTTACGATCAACTTGATTCGATAATTTTTTAAGTACTTCTTTGTGCGAGTTTGGCCAAAGTGGTAGGCCAATCTGTTTTTGATAATACATAGGCACCACCTCAGGAAAAGCATCTTTTCTCACAGCCTGCCATTTTTGTTTTAATGAATGCAACAATAACTCTTCTGAGCCTTCACTTAACTTATTTAAACAAATAAGCGTAGGTTGATGTAAAGCTTCAAGCGCAGCCATCATGTCCCAGACCGACTGATCTGCATACTTTTCTTTACTGACAACCAAAATAATCATATCTGCTAAAGCGATGGCTCTAAGAACCCCTTCCCTATAAACAGATGAATCAATGGAATCAAAATCGGGGGTATCCCACAATACGCAGTCAGGCAAAAAAGCTGATTTTGAATCTACTTGAGAAAAAGAATAACAATCGTGCCTATCTCTCGGCATCTGATCTAAAGGCATTTGTTGAAATCGCCCGAAATATCGTTGCAAGCCTTCACCGGCGCCTAAATTATCTCGCTGTGCATACCCCTGAGGATGAATTGTATGACCTGCGAGTGGACTAACATTTGCTAAATTTGAATCTAGTAGTACATTGACTACAGAGCTTTTCCCTGCTTGGGTTGGTCCTATAACAGAAACTTGTAATGGTTGGAGAGTTGTGTCCTTAATAAACAGACCTCTGCGCATAAAAGCTTCTGTTAAAACAAGCTGATCGATGCGTTGCTGATAGCTTATTTTATCAACATCATGACTACGTTGACTTAAAATAGCTTGATAACGATAATTTAATAATTGAATAAATTCCAGCATATAAGCTTAGCTCAAGGTTATAATATCTGACCATTTTACTTTGTTTGGTGATATGGCGTTATAAATACCATAACATGAATCTATACCTAACTTCGAGGTTGACTTAAATGAAGAAACTACCTGCCCTGTTAATCATATTGAGTTGCGCCACTTTACTTGCTTGCGGTAAAGGCCAACAAATAAACGGTCATAATACATCGACTGCTTATAGATCAGTAAAAGCCCTTAAAAATCGTTTACCTGCTGAAAGTCGTATTGAGTTTGAAGTGTCTTTCTGGACCATCAGAGACGCAAAAAAAGATGATAAAGATTTTCTAGCTGCTGTTGATGGTAAAACACCTGAAGAAATAATTATTCTAGGAAAAGAAATCTACCAAGAAAGAAAAGCGTCAGGATTTAAAGGTTATGAACAATATACCAGCTGGGAACAAATGATTACTAAATTCGGTAAAGAAAGAAACGAGCAAGAAAATAAAGTACCCAAATCAAAAGAACAACAAAATATAGATAAAGCAAACGACGTGCTCTATAAATTATAAGTAAATCATAGCATGGCTTTATTTATCTAACGAAGCGGCAAGCTTTTTTGCTCGACTAAAGTTGAAAAAAACTGATTTGCCTCTTCGATAGTTTGTTCCATAGCAAAAATCAATTGCGAAATATCTACACTCATTTCAATAAACTCGTGTTGTAAGGCCGCAATAGCTCGAGAATTAAGATTGTGTTTTAAATACAACACTTGATCTTTAAACGCCGCGAGAACTGGATGCATTTTACCTTCTGCTTTTTGCATCGCCTTAATCAATCGTGCGTAATTTTGTTTAGCGGCTTTTAATTGCTGTTTACTGCTATTTCTTAAAGTACGATTACTGTACTCGGCCAATTCATTTTCCCATTCTACAAACAATGCCTCACTCACTTCTTGAATGGCTTTAATTCTATTACTAACAGCTTCTGACCTTGAGCAACAAAATTGATATTGACGATTTAATAAATGGTACTTATGTTCTAAGGTTGATTCATTTACGATAATCAAACTCTTAAAACGTTCTAAAGTATCTTCAAACTCTTCTTTAGTTTCTTGTAAACTTTTACAAGCGCTACCCACTTGCTGAACCACTATTTCTCGCTTATGTTCGCCAATAGATTCGCGGGTACTGTAATAGACTTTTCTAATACTTTTTGAAAAATACCGAGTGATTATACTAATGGCATACGAAGCTAAATTGAACTGAGACATGAGTAATTCAAAAAATTAAAGGTCAAAACAAACAAATCTATTTTAGACTTTATTATAAATTAATAACGCCCTAGAATCTTAAGAGGTACTAACTTTACTGATACATTGACCCTATCAAGCGTTTATGATTAGATGCTACTAGGATTTATGCTTTTCAATAATACTGCGTCTTAATGTCAGCCAAAAATAATACTTTTTTATTACCTTACTTCACCAATAGCTCAGCTTTATTCTCTGTTTTAGCAGACCAACCTTGGGCGATATTCTTAGATAGTGGCTTTCCTAATAGCCAACAAGGTTGCTATGACATCATCAGCGCAGCACCTACATGCACCTTAGTAACCCACGGAAATATTACAAAAATCACTCGTGATGGACAAACAACAACATCGACTCTCGACCCTTTTGATCTTGTAAAAGCAGAACTTCTGCCTAGCACAGCGTCACATACTCTGCCTTTTAATGGCGGTGCTATGGGTTATTTTTCTTACGACTTAGCCAGAAGATTAGAAAAACTGCCTGTTATCGCCACAGACGCAGAACAAATTGCTGATATGGCAATAGGTATCTATACTTGGGCGGTTATTGTTGACCATCACCAACAGCAAAGTTATTTAGTAGGAAATGCTAAAAGTGATGCAGAATGGCAGGCTTTAATTGAACAATTTAGTGCATTACCCCCATCAACATCAGTAACGCCCTTTAAGGTAACCAGTGCTATTAAATCCAACATGGATGAAAACACTTATGCCAGCGCTTTTGAAAAAATTAAACAATATCTTAAAGAAGGCGATTGTTATCAAGTTAACCTAGCCCAACGTTTTGTCGCAGACTGTACAGGCTCACCTTGGACCGCGTACTTAAAACTCAGAGAACTTAACGCAGCGCCTTTTAGCGGCTATTTAAACTTTCCCGATGCGCAAGTGTTAAGTTCATCACCAGAGCGCTTCTTAAAAGTGACCCAAGAACGGGTTGAAACTAAACCCATTAAAGGAACGCGCCCT
>CAIVAH010000125.1 GCA_903903765.1 uncultured Methylococcaceae bacterium | reverse complement strand
CCAATTGATAAGCCGCGCGTTTCTTTAAAATAGTTAGCCAGCTTAAACCCGCTTGCGCACCCTCTAAACATAGTAACTCAAATAACAAGCGCTCATCATGCACAGGTACGCCCCACTCTGCATCGTGATATTGTGCTTCTAATTGACTATTAATAGCCCAAGCACATTGCCTTATCGTCATATAAGTAAAAGCTCCGAACCGACATACCTTAAACCAATCAAATCTTCAACTACCCCGACAAGACCACCTTCTGCAGTCGAAATCATAGTTTGTATACTGCACATACCTACAACTTGATCGATCCCACCTACCTCAGCTACCCAAACACAATCTTTACTACTGTTTATTAACAAATCCAAACCCGTAGCTTGCTTGTCATAATCAATTAAAAAATCAGCCTCTATAGAAAACAAAGCCTCTAATAACAGCACTAATTGTGGAATATCAGATGTGACTGCAGGTCTTATTTTGATCAATTTCAGAAAGCCTAATGTAAACCGATTTTTGATATTAAATTGTATAGCATTTTTCTCAACAAGAACGCGCAAACAGATATCGTTATTGTGTATACCTTTGTTTAAGAAAGAATTGTGTCTATTTTTCGCGCTGTTTGCAAGATCAGAATGATCTGACACTTCATTTAACTTATTATTTTCATGGTTTTATTACGCAGTTATTTTTTATGTTTAGAAAAAACCGTGTTAGAGTTTGTTTCGTCTTGTTGCGCTAGATAGGATTAATACCTAAATCGTGACAGACATGAAAATAATAACTACAACGAGGTTTACACCAAATGAAACTTTTAAAATGCGCTGTGATAACAACAACATTAGCACTTTCCTTTGAACCAGCACTAGTTAATGCCGACATCTGTTTAGGTATGGCATGTATGTACAACAGAATGACTGCCAGTGAAGGAATTGATGCAACATTAGTGCAAATAAATGAGTCTTTAAACGCTATACAAGCCAGAGTTAATGGTGATTCTGCCGATAGTAAAGCAGCGAGTGATGAGGTCATTATTGAAAATATAAAAGACGCTTTAAAACTCAGTAAAGAGATCAATGCTAATGATAAAGTCGATAGAAACCGTAATCGTGCTAACGGTGATTTAAAGAAAGCCCGTGAAGCGGTGCAAGCAGGTGATTTAAATAAAGCCACAGAAGAACTTAAAGTCGCCGAAAAACGCTTCAAAGATCTTAAAAGCATGATTGATTTAACCTTGGATGATAGAGAATCTCAACAAACTCACATGTTAAATCGTATCTTAGGCACCGAAGATAAAAAAGCCGGTTCACGTAAATAATAATGTTAAGTTGTACTAGTTTTGGAGTAATTCGAAACTAGTACAACTCAAGCGTCGTCATGTTCGTAGCTATTAAAAATTTTTTAATCGTAATTTTTTGCATATTCCACATCACAGCGATTGCGTGGTGGACCTTACCTCATAGTTATGCCGATCTAGTTTCAGAAAATCCGGATCAAACCTATTTAGAATACAAACTATTTGAATGGCTAAGAATTCCTAATAACAGCCAGCTATCACACTTATTTAGTCACTATATTAATGTAACGGGTAGCCAACAATACTGGGATTTTTTTGCCCCACAAAGCCCCAAATTTCACCAATACGTATCGGTTTGCACTGGCTTAGATATCAACAAAGCTTCTGGTGCAATAAACTGCGCAGGGACTACACTATTTAGCAACTTAAAGCATAACGATACCAATTACAAAGTATTCAGTGACAGCAGTCGTTACTATCGCTTAACAGAAACCTTGATCAATCAAAATGATCCCAAATTATTTAAGGCATTTTCACACTATTATTTAACTCATCAAGCTGACAATTTTTCTAATACATCCGCAACCGAAATAATTCTACATCAGTTTGAACTCTACCCCGATCTAAAAGATTTACCTAATACAGGTTACCGAACCGATACCATACTATGGGAGAGTCATTAATGCTAAGAGATTGGCATAAACTTTGGTTTAAATTAATCGACGCCAGAAAATATGCAACCCTAAGAATTTTATTTGGCGCCTTGTCTGCCATTTATTTCACAGCCTTCCTACCTTATGTAGATAGTCAGTTTAGTCAATTAGGTTGGCTAGGAGATATACAACAAATTGCCAATCAAAATGGCGGCAGTTGGTCTGTCTTTTTTATCCCTTTAACCAGTCACCAGACCATAATCGCTTACACCTTTATTTGCGTTGGCATAATAGCAGCGTTTCTAATGATGATTGGTTGGCATAGCCGCATCAGCAGCTTTGTTACTTGGCTCATCTGGGTATCTATATGGAACCGAAACCCCTTACTGATGGATGGGGATGACGCGCTACTTAAAATAATGTGCTTTTATTTAATGCTAGCGCCCTGTGGTAATTGTTGGTCCGTTGATGCGTATCTAAGTAAACTTAAACAAAATGTTGCTGTATGGCCTTTACGACTCATCCAGTTTCAAATTGCTTTGGTATATTTTGTATCTGGCTGGGTTAAATTCCATAGCTTAGAATGGGAAAACGGCACTATCATGCAATACGTATTAATTCATCCCGAATATTCCCGCTGGAACGGTTGGTTTCTAATCGATCATACTCTAATCAAACAGATGTTAGCCAAACTGGCATGGTTTATTAGATATTGGGAGTTATTTTTTCCAGTCTTATTGCTCAACCGTTATACCCGCAGATTGAGCATCTTAATAGGCATACTATTTCACATAGGATTATTGCTCACCATGCATTTACGCTGGTTTCCAATCATTATGCTTGCCCTTTATCCTGCATTACTGTCCAATGCCTTTTTTATAATTTTAAGAAGAAAATGGTCTATAAACAGCTTTAAATTACTGGGTTATTTTTACTAACCAGCTACCACTCCCTTTACAATTACTCTGTGCCTCTATAAGAATTTTGGCATAAGTATCTTTTAATTCAGCAGGCAAAGTACCGTGCACAACAACACTGGTACCTGGATTTTTAGGCCCCACTTCAATAACCGCAGGCACCCCTTTAACACTCACCTTAATGGTCTCGGGATGCGTATTTCCAGACGCTTTAAAAGAAAAGCTAGTTCCTGGGGCAACTTCTGATTTATCTGCTGGCATAAAATCCGTAAATCTCGGTTTAGTACAAGTCACCACACTACCACTTCGACTGTTATCACCTCCCCCGTAAGCCGCAGCATGACTGGCCACTAGCATTAAACACAAAACTCCTAAACCATGATATTTCGTCATAATCAAACTCCATTGTATGTATTTTTATTATCACTACAAAATATCTGAATAAAACGGATTGTCAAACGTGCCAGATGGAAACATAAAACTATTGACTGATTACGTCAGTCAGCTTGCTCGTAATGGTAGGAACCACATTATTTATTAACAGTCTTCTTGCCAGTCACCATGGTTTTGATTAAGTTTTCTTTATGCACAACACTTGAAACAACTACGCCCGCAAGATGTAAACCAATCAATATCAACATAATATTGGTGTATTTTTCATGGAGCTCTTCCCAATAATCTTCACTCACCTCATCTTTCTCTTTGACTAAATATTGTTCTATGTCGTCTTGAGCCTGTGCCACCGCTATCGGACTGATTGATTGCATTTGGATAGCTAGTGGCCCTTCACCGTGTTTAAGTGCTAGTATTTTAAGACCACTATAACTAACCATAAATAAGTTGAATAACATAGCGATTACCATCCATCCACCCAAAGGATTGTGCCCAATGTAATGCTTAGGTCTTTTACTAAAAAGGCTTTTAACATACAGGACAATTTGACTGTGCGGAGTTAGAAATTCGCCAAACTTAGCATATTTAGTACCCCAAAAACCCCAAATGACTCTAAAGATTATCAGACCTAATACCGTGTAACCGGCATAAATATGTATTTCGCTTTTTTCTTCACTCGTTAAATAGGCTATGATAAAACTAACGACCAAAGACCAATGAAAAACTCGTATAAAAATATCCCAAACCTGTACACTTTTTTGATTACTATTCATATTAACACCTAGAAATATTGGACTTATTTATTCTGCCCATTGCTGAATACCATCCAGCAACCATTTAGTTTGCACACCTGACTTGGGTTTAACAAAATGCCAGACTTCTTTCACTTGTTCTGTCGGCCCGTTAACCTCTTCACGCATCTGCGCTTCAAACAACACTGCAACAAGTAGCTCTGAGCCTAATTCACGTACTTCTAATATTTGAGCGTCTACAGCCAAGATTTCTGTATGATTTGAAATGTTGGTAGCCTTAAGTTGCGTTTGTATCTCAGCAAATACCTTATCGGTAGTTAGGCCTCTAATTTCGTATAAATCCTTTGCATCCCAAGCGGTCTGCAAAGTGGTATAGGCCATTTTTGCACCGGCTAAAAAATGTTGACTATCAAACCCTGCTGGCAAATTAATTGGATCAATGTTGTGATGAATGTTGGTAGGAGCAGTCTTTTTAAATAAGATATCGGTGTTAAAACCTGCAGAACTAGAAGACATTTCTGGTGAATTTGAGTAATCAGCATTTCGCTGATAAGTTTGGGGCTGTGGTTGTGCGGCTCTAAATCTAGAAAAAAGCGTTTTAAGTAATAAAAAACCCATTACCAGCACTACGATGTCCATAAAATTAAAACTTTCAAAGGCTCCACCGAAAAATAATGACCCTAGTAAACCACCAATCGCCAAACCACCTAGCATACCCATTAAGCCTCCGCGCTGAGAAAAGCCTTGTCTGGACATTTGATTTTGTGCAGTTGCTTGTTGCTGACTAGCAGATCGAGCCGGAGCTGAGGTTGCCGATGAACCTGAAAAAGCTGAACTATGTGATGGGCGACTACCAAAAGAGCTGCCGCCACCAAAACGTTTTGCTTCTACATCTTGGGCTCCCAATGAAATTACAGCGACACATAACACCAGTACAGCAGATAAACCGTGAATTTTTTTCATAAAACAGCCTATTAAGTAATTTTTTAAAGGGTCAATATAACGTGGTATTTGTTTTTTACAACCACAGTACACGTGCATTAACTCATGAAGTTAAACACTAGCTAACTCAAATATCAGCTAAATACTCTACCATAGAGACCTGCTTAACCACCGCCTATTTGAGCACATTTGACAATAGATCAAATTAAGTTATTGTGTTGCTTCGAGCGAAAAATAATAAAAACAATAACATGAGGAATAATAATGAAAAAATCTAAATACCTAGGCATGGTCATTTTAATGCTAACTACCGGTACTGTGTTCGCCTATGGTGGCGGTAGTAGCAGTAGTACAAAAGCCTGTGCTAAACCTAAATTTACTGAGTTTGTGCCTGCTGAAAATACCGAAGTAGCCTCAGGCTCTAGTTTTTCTTTTACCGCATCAGCTAACACCCACCCTGAGAGCATTAAAGTCAATGTTAAAGGTATTAGCGCCAACATTAAAGTATCACCTCAAAATGCGGGTAGTAGTTTTAAAGTTACGGGAACGCTACCCGACTCTTTAAAAGATACGTTTGCAAGAATTGCTATTGATGCGTCCGCTCAAAATAATTGCAACGGCGCCGGTGGTTGGCTAATTAAAATTAAACAGTAAACATCCGATGACCGTCACTAGGAACTGTTGTTATTAAAACCTAGTAATTTACTTTGTTTTTAAATACACTATTTGGCGTTATTGACCTTTATCTTTGAGGATTACATCATGTTAGAAATAAATCAATCGGCTCCGCTGTTTAGTACGCCAAACCAATCCAATGAAATCATAAATTTAGCTGACTATGCGGGCAAAAAAACGGTCGTTTTATATTTTTACCCTAAAGATGACACACCAGGTTGCACAATTGAAGCCAATGATTTTACGCGTTTAGCTGAAGAGTTTGCCCAACTGGATACTATTGTAATAGGCGTCAGTAAAGACACTTGTGAAAGCCACATTGATTTTATAAACAAATTCGGTTTAAAAGTCATTCTTTTAGCGGATACCTCAGGCGAATTATGTGAAAGCTATGGTGTTTGGCGTGAAAGAGAAAAAAATGGCGTCAAAATGATGGCCATCTTTCGGTCAACTTTCATTATCGATAAAAACGGCATCTTAGTTGACGTTGAATATGGCGTAAATCATGAAGGTCATGCTGAAGCGGTTTTAGAAAAAATAAAACGCTTAAGTTAAACGGGAGGCTTCAATGATTCCTGAACAATCCTTAAACCTAAGCGGTAAAGTAGCTCTAGTTAGCGGTGCTGGTGTGGGTATTGGCAAAGCCGTCGCCTTAGCATTGGGCCAAGCCGGTGCCTTTATAGGCATTCATTACCATTCTAGTAAGACCGGTGCAGAACAACTTCGTGATGAGCTAGTTTCGAAAGGTGTTTCGTGCTTATTATTACCTGCCGATCTAACTCAAGAAGATCAAGCGAACGCTATTGTTGATAAAATTATTAGCGAAACCGGCCAATTAGATATTTTAGTTAATAATGGTGGTGGTCTTGTTAAACGCGCAAAAATTGAGGATTGCACACTCGAAAACTGGAATCGTTCTTTAGATATCAATTTAACCAGTGCCTTTTTATTAACTAAACGCGCTATTCCGCACTTACGAGCCACGGGATCAGGCCGCATAATTAACATCCTGTCACTTTCTGTACAAACAGGCGGCGCTAATGGTGGTGGATCTTATGCCGCGGCAAAAGGTGGCTTGATGGTTTTTACTCATACATTAGCCAAAGAACTTGCACCTCATGTCAGAACTAATTCCGTCATGCCGGGCACTGTAGAAACGCAACATCATGAAATTCATTCAACTGAAGAAATGCTGGAAAACTATCGTAAGCAAACACCCTTAGGCCGTAATACTTATGCTGAAGAAGTAGCCAGCTCTGTATTATTTTTAGCAAGTGATATGTCATCTCATATCAATGGGGCATTAATAGATATCAGTGGTGGACGTTTCTTACGCTAGACAATTATTAAAATATATTATCGCGTGCATTTTCTAATATCGCTGTGACCGCAGGATGCTTGAGCTGCCTGCGGACAGTGATCGCGTAAAACCGTTCTTTTACCTCTGCAATTCTGCCCACCACTTCTACAACATACTGACGTTTAATTTCAGCTTCAACCGTTGTAGGCGCAACAAATAATCCTACACCACCCTTTCCAAAAGTCTTTATTAACGCACTGTCTTCAATTTCGGCCTGAATTTTTGGCCGGATACTCTCAGCCTCGAACCATTGATCCAGTGAGCGACGTAATGCCACATTACTGGTTGGTAATAAAAATGGCGCACCATTTAAGGAATGTGGGAATTTGGGCTGATAGATAGCTGAAAGCTCTGCTGAAGCAAATACACTAACTGAGGACTCACCCAACAGATGATTAAAAACATTACCATGCGAAGTAAGCGGCGTATCAGACAATACCAAATCGATAGTTTGCAATGAGACATCAGTCAAAAGACGATCCACTTTATCTTCATAGCAAAAAACCTGAACTGGCTCTGGCAAGTTAAAAACAGGTTGCATTAAGCGATAAACAACGAGTTTAGGCAACGCATCTGCAATCCCAATACTTAAACGCAACGCTCTACCTGTTGGCAGGCCTTTTAGCGTATTACCTAGTTCTCGACCTAAAGAAAAAATTTCTTCTGCGTAGTAAAAAACAATACGTCCTGTATCAGTCAATTGTAATTTACGACCCTGTTTATAAAATAACTTCTCACCGATGGCCTGTTCAAAAACAGCTAATTGTCCACTAATCGTAGGTTGCGCAAGGTGAAGCTTTTCACAAGCGGCAGTTACACTGCCTTCTGTAACAACATGCCAAAAGTAAAATAAATGCTGATAATTAATACGTTGCATGAGCCAATTATATTGAAATTTCCGATGAAACACTTCTAAATATTCTATTTTTAAATAAAAACTACCGCATGTACACTGTTATTACGTTATAAAACTTAATGAGTAAAGATCATGCAAAAACTAATACAAGGCTTACAACACTATCAAAATAAGATTTTCGGTTCTCAACGCGAACTCTTTAAACGCTTGTCTGAAGGACAATCCCCAGAGGTTTTATTTATTACCTGTTCAGACTCGGGGGAAGCTGAAACCATTGAATTTTCTGTAGATTGCTCTAGAAATTTAAAACCAATTCAATTAGTAGCTAGGAACCGAATATGCTGAGAATTATTAATGATACTAAACTAAATCGCTCAAATCGTCTTTTAAGTTCAATCTTAATTAGGGTATTAAACAAACAAAATCTACTCGAAATCAATAAGTCCGTTGCCCAACTACAAACTCGTTTTTCAAATTGGTCTAGCGATGGTAATCCTATTAAACTAAAACAATTATACTCGGGTATCGAAAACCTCAATATTGACACTATCAGCAGCGTCACAAGGGTATTAAACCATTATTTCAGCTTACTCAATATCGCAGAGGAATCTTATTATCTAGGGTTGCGAAGGCAACAAGCCGAGCAAGGTGGACATTATTGGCCTAACTCATTTCACGATACTTTATTTAGCTTTAAAGCTTCAGGGGTGACAGCAGATAAACTGCAAATATTACTAGATGAATTACTCTACTTACCGGTGATGACTGCACATCCAACTGAGGCTAAACGCCGCACAGTAAAAAATGCGTTACGTCATATATTCATAACCCACGAATCACTTCGAGATAAGCGCCTTAAAGGCTATCTGCGTAAAGAAGGTCTTGAGCGCCTCCAAATGCAAATTCAACTGCTCTGGAAAACTGACGAGGTTCGAGGCCGAAAGATGACAGTCGTTGATGAAATTGATGCCGGCTTATTTTATTTTCCTCTGTCATTATTTCAAGCTACTGCTCGCGTATATCGTAATTTTGAACGCTCACTCGCTGATGTTTATGGCGATGAAATTGCAGCAACTATAAGTATTCCTAGTTTCTTAAAATTTGGTAGTTGGATAGGTGGCGATCGAGATGGCAACCCTAACGTAACACCTGAAACCACTGTATTAGCACTTCGGCTACAGGCTCAAACTGTGTTGCAAGAATATATTAAGCGACTTGAAATGCTACAAGGCGAATATTCGCATTCCTATGGCTTTTGCGAATTACCTGATAAATTTATTTTCAGTTTATCCGAAGACCGTAACAAACTTTCAGACTTGATTTCTGAATTAGAAAAACCCTATCTACAAGAACCTTACCGACATAAATTAGCTATCATGAAATTCCGTATGGAACGTAGCTTAAAAAAAGTCCAGCAAGGTCTGCATGGTGAAGTGGCACTACCAGATGCCTATGGCTATAGCAATGTTAATGAATTTATGGCAGATTTACGTTTAATAGACACAGCCCTACGAAGCCATGGCGATGCAAACATTGCAAATTTGGAATTACGCGATTTAATTCGTCTGACTGAAACTTTTGGTTTTCATTTAATGAAATTAGATGTTCGACAAGAGTCCACTCACCATACGGAGGCGGTAGCTGATATCTTAAAAATAGCTTTAGATTTGGATTATTACGCGCTTGATGAAAATCAACGCTTAAACTTGCTGAACGATGCAATAGCAATGCCTGCAGGCTTGTTGTATGATCGAGCAAAATTGTCAGTCACCTCCAAAGAGACTCTTGCTGGACTTGAAGTAATGGCTAGCATGCATAGAGAATTTGGTGCAGATTGTTTTGGCAAATATGTTATCTCAATGACTCATGCTGCCAGTCATATTATGGAGGTTATGTTATTAGCAGCTCAAAGTGGCTTAGTCGGACGAGTGGGCACACAATGGTTTTGTCATATTGGTATTAGCCCATTATTTGAAACTATCGATGATTTAAATCGAATTGAATCAGTACTTTCCCGACTGTTTGATAATCCAACATATCGTGAGTTACTACGCGTTTCAGGTGACCGTCAAGAAATCATGCTCGGCTACTCCGATTCTTGTAAAGATGGCGGCATATTGGCATCTACTTGGGGGCTCTCTCAAGCCCAGCGTAAAATCATTAACTTAACTGAATCACGAGGAATTAAGTGTGTGTTATTTCACGGCCGTGGTGGAACAGTCGGTCGTGGAGGCGGCCCCACCCATGAAGCCATTTTAGCGCAACCACCAGACACCGTGCGTGGACAAATTAAATTCACCGAGCAAGGTGAAGTATTATTTTACCGCTACAACAACATGGAAACTGCTGTTTACGAATTGACCATGGGTATAACTGGTTTGATGAAAGCAAGCCTGAGCCTAGTACAACCTGTATCACTTGATAGACCTGAGTATTTGACTATCATGGATGAATTGGCAACGATTGGTGAACACAGTTACCGTGAACTAACCGAACGTACCCCAGGATTTTTAGATTATTTTTACGAAGCCACACCGGTGGCTGAAATTGGACAGCTCAATATTGGTTCTAGACCCTCGCATCGAAAAAAACAGGATCGTTCCAAAAATTCCGTGCGTGCTATAGGCTGGGTATTTGCTTGGGCACAGTCTAGACAAACTTTTCCAGCGTGGTATGGTATTGGTTATAGTTTAGCCACTTGGTGTGCAGGTAAACCAGAACGTTTACATACTTTACAGACCTTATATCGTGAATGGCCATTTTTTCGAAACTTGCTTAGCAACGCCCAAATGGCTTTAAGAAAATCTGATATGTCCATTGCAAAAGAGTATGCAAGTTTATGTGTTAACCCTGAAACGGGTAAAAGGATTTATAGTCTTATTGCTAATGAACATCAACAGTGTGTAGAGTGGATTTTAGCGATAGCTAATACCAAGCAATTATTAGCAGACAATCCAGTATTGGCGGCTTCTTTAAATCGTCGTGAGACCTATTTAGGTCCACTCAACATTATACAAGTGTTTTTATTACGCCAGGTGCGACTTGTCAATGCAGAAAATAACGCTGATAATCCATGGCTAAAACCCTTACTTCGAAGTATCAATGCAATAGCAGCAGGCATGAGGAATACCGGTTAATTTTATGTCAAAAGATAATACACATCACATTACGAACAGAGATGAGGCTAATAATTTCTTGCAGGGTGCACTTATGTGGAGGGGCTCAGTAACACCTCGCATAATGCCCATGCTTTTATTTTTATGCCTTTACCCCTTAAGTTTGGTTATCTTAGATCAGTATTGGCGCCCATTACCCTCTTTGGACGTAACACCATTTGAATACACTGGTGTGGTGTTAGGTATGGTATTAGTTTTTAGAACTAATGCAGGTTACGAGCGTTGGGGAGAGGCCCGTAAATTATGGGGAGGTATTAATAACCAGACCCGAAATCTGATTATTGGCGGATTACAATATGGGCCTGATGACCTTGGGTGGCGTGAAGCATTTGTAAAATGGTGCATTACCTTTTCTTTTGCTACTAAAGAGTCTTTACGAAGTAGTCATAATTTTTATGCTTTAAACGATACGCTATCTGAACAAGAACTTATAGAACTAAAATCAGCTCTACATATGCCGTTATTTGTTGCAAATAAGATAGCGGCCTTATTACAAAAAGCCCGCTCTAATTATCAAAACTCAAGTGGAGCTAAATTGGATGGTTTTGAATTTAGCATTCTCGAAGGGCAGAGAAGTTTGTTAATTGACCACCTGGGTGGTTGCGAAAGAATTTTAAAAACCCCAATGCCCCTAGTTTACGCCGTAAAAACGCGTCGATTTATCTTCATGTTTTTATTGTTATTACCTTTTTCTTTACTAGAAAAAACCGGCTTTTATACGATTGTAATCTTCTTTCTAGTAGCCTATCCGCTATTGTCATTAGATAGAATCGGCATTGAATTACAAAAACCATTTAATAAAAAAAGTTTAAGTCATCTACCCTTAGATACTATGTGTGAAACAATTAAATATCAGTGTGTAGACTTATGGAAACAAAGCAACAACTCCTAGTCATTGATTAAAAATGAGTTTTCGTATAATTAGCCAAATAATTTTTGTTAACCTTTTGAAAAAAATGTCACTCGTTGTTATCCGCCGCCTATATAAATTTATTACCTTTCAAGAATACCAAACATTAATAGATATAAAGCGATGGACGTTTCTTACGTTAGCCGCTAGAAAATGTTAATGGTGTTTGCGATGAAAATGACAGAATTTGGTCGAACAATGTGTTAGTCTGACGTTTATTTAACTTGAAAAATAAACATGTTAGAATTTAATATTAATAAAGTATCGGAATTGATTAGCAAACTAACTTCAATTATCCCGATTGACAATTTGCTGGAAGCTGTAATTTTTGGCTCATCTGCAATTACTTTATACGAAATAAACTTAGAGCGAACGATTAACGATCTAGATATTTTTGTTTCAGATACAGATTATGAAAAGTTAAAACAACTTAATCATATTAAAGAACTAAAGAAAACAAGCAACAACATTAAAAACACTACACCAACACTTAAAGTAACTGGAATTGAACATATTGAAATTTTAAAAGCTTTTCCGGGTGTTAACCACAAAGAAGTTTTATCAAAAGCTTCAGTTAAAAATTACTCGAACAAATTAAAAGTAGCAAGTATTGAGGATTTAGTAAATTGGAAAACTGTACAAGGGCGACCAAAAGACCTTTGTGATCTTATCATCATACAAAACTATTTAAAATCATTACCCACTATTTGATTGATCAAGCATTTAGATACTTAGTATATTTAACATCTGGATTCGCTAAGCCTATGCTCTATTACCTTGGCAATTTCACCTGTTGGATCTAAAGGTAAATATGACCAAGCCTCATATTTATCACTCAGTACTTTAACTGCACCGTAATCAATAAGTTTGCCGACTAGTTCCCTATGATAAGTTTCAGTAGCTCCTTCACTTAAATCAACCAAAACAGGCTTACCTGTATAAGCGGCTTCAGAACACATAGACAATGAGTCACCAGTAGTTATAAACAAATCAGCGTGAGCAAGCAGTGCATGATAAAAGCTCTTATCTTTTTGCTGCCAGTCGAAAAAAAAGCAGTCTATTCCCTCTAAATTTTCTAGCAAGCTAATCAACGCAGATTCGGGGGTTCTACGACTATTTGTTATCACCAGAAACCCGCCCAATGAATTAACTAAACTAGTAATACGTTGTGCCAATTGTACGGCATGAATTTCATCAAACCCATCGCAATAGCGGGTGTTCCCCCCCAATAACAAGGCAATGACTGGCTTTGGTAAGCTACTAAAGTAAGCTTCATGTTGCTGGTACGCTTCAAAAAGAAGATGAGGGGTAAGGTCATGCAGTACTGAAATTAAAGGCACGATATTTGTGCCGTTAAACTGAGGAGAAGCGACCAAATCATATTCAGAAAGTCGTGGGTGAGGTAAATCTGGCAAAATAGATGCAAGATAAATATTTAGACAATCCTCAAACTGCATTTTTAAATCGGCTATTTCGGCAGTAGTATCCTCGCCAGTTCCACTAATGATGAGAAGTTTTTGTTTATTACCTTGGGTACTCAGAATATAGCGTTCTTTAAGAATATGTCTGTATTCATTGTGATTCTTAATTGGCAAGGGTATAACTTCATAACCATAGCCCAAACGCTCTGCTAGACCAATACGGGCATTTAGTTCACCTGTGTAAGCACTGTCTACAACCCATACCAACGGCACTAGCATCGACACACCTCATGTTTATCAATATCTTTTGCAATAGTTCGTGCAGCAATTGCACCATCTGCGATTGCAGTAACAACGGATTGTAATTCTAGATTAGCAACATCTCCAACAGCATAAACTGATGCAATTGAAGTACGGCGCTCAGCATCTGTTTCAATATATCCACCGGTTTGAGTCTTTATGTTTTTAACATTATCGAGAGTTAGCAGAAATTCACTATTAGCTGCATATCCAATGCGGACAAAAACCCTATCAACTTGTATCTTAGTAAGAACCTCATTTGACGAACTTAAAGTCAATTCGATTTTATCCTCAATTTGACTAAACTCAATAATCTGTACTGATGTATATTCAATAACTCGTCCCCGATCGATAAGAAATTTAACTTCATTACGAATCTTTTTATTAGATTTTGGCTGTGACCGTATCAGCAAATAAGTTTTTACAGCAACAGAAGCTACATCATGCGTAGTGTAGTGAGCATTATCGCCTCCACCAATAACAGCAACAGTTTTATCTCTTAAACTTTCTAATTGTTCAAGGTGATCAGTGGGAAAACAACCAATCAATCCTGCAAAAAACAGGGAGTTAAATCCAACTGTTTTACAGAATACTTCTGATCCTATCGAACGCGCACCTGTAGCAATAACAATGGCTTGACATAATAAAACATCCAGATTTTCTGCATTTTGTTGCAAATAAACTTGGTAACCTGATGCTGTATTTTCTATAGCGACAATTTTTGAATTGTAAATAACGGGTATATCTTCTGCAATAATGTGATTACTGTATTGCTGGGCAAGTTCTTGACTTGTTAGACCCTTAAATCCTAAGACCCAACGATTTATTCTATCAATATCTTGTAACTGACCACCAAGTGATGCATTTTTCTCAATAATTTCAGGTAGCAAACCCAGTTGTTTTAACCATAAGGCACAAGACATGCCCGCTACACCCCCACCAATTATAAGAACTCGTGAATTGCAGTCTGATATATCGCTACTACTATTTAGACTGTTCAGTTTTAAAGTCATTTTAGCTTTATGTCTATAATTAATGTCTCTTAAATATGTTTATTACAACCAAACATACTGTGATATTCCATGAATTGACTAGTATCAGTTTCTAGATCTTCTAATGAACAATATTATATTTATATGTAATTATTATTAATTTTATATTCATCAAACCATTTTTAAATGTACCAGCTAAATTTTTAATAGCAAAGACATACTAACCTTACATGAGAAAAACATCATTCAATAATTTTAGTGATATAATATAGATAATTATCAATATGTTGTGATTATTTCAAATTACCCCATCCAATTACAAAGATAGTCATTGGACTTCTAATAAATGAAATCTAGCGTACGATATCACTCAGTGTTTTAATATATATATTCACTTAATAATTTTTGTCAGCCTTTTGGAAAAAAATGTCACCCGTTGTAGTTTGCGCCCTATATAAATTTATTACCCTTGAAGATTACCAAGCATTACGAATTCCTCTGCATAATGAAATGGAAAAACTCGATATACGAGGCACTTTATTATTAGCTAATGAAGGGATTAACGGCACTATTGCTGGCACAGAACAAAGCATTAACGCTTTATTAGCGTGGTTAAAAGCAGACCCTCGTCTGGGCGAAATTGATTATAAATTATCATTTACCGACACTATGCCCTTTAACCGTACGAAGGTAAAATTAAAAAAAGAAATCGTTACCATGGGGATAGAAGGAATAGACCCCAAGCAAGTGGTCGGTACTTATGTCGATCCATTAGATTGGAATGCATTAATTTCTGATCCTACAGTGACGCTAATTGATACCCGCAACGATTATGAGTTTACTGTCGGTACCTTTAAAAATGCTATCAACCCGAACACCGAAAGCTTTCGTGAATTTCCTAGCTATATTAAACAAAACTTAAATCCCGAACAGCATAAAAAAGTAGCTATGTTTTGTACAGGGGGTATTCGTTGCGAAAAATCTACCGCTTATTTGAAGGAACAAGGTTTCGAACAGGTTTACCACTTAAAAGGCGGCATTTTAAAATACCTAGAAGTGGTGCCAGAAGCAGAAACCCTATGGCAAGGTGAATGTTTTGTGTTTGACGACAGAGTCACTGTCAATCACCAACTGGAAAAAGGTCAATATGATCAGTGTAATGCTTGTCGATTACCCATCACAGAAGCAGATAAAACTAGCCTACAATATGAGCAAGGGGTCAGTTGTCCTCATTGCTATGACAAAGTAACTGCCGAACAAAAAATCCGATTTATGGAGCGAGAAAAGCAAGTCGCCTTAGCAAAACAACGAGGGGAGACTCATATTGGTAAAGATGCCACTAAAATATTAGCGGATAAACGCGCCGCCAAAATCAAAAAACAACAGGCAATGCAACAACAGCAATAATCCGGAGTTTAGCCGTTGCTCTCGCAGCCCATCCACCACGACAAGCCGTTCCAGTTCTTTTATTTTGACTCTGCCTTTTCCAAGGAACAGTGTACTGCGCTTGAAGATTTATTTTTACTAGATGGTGTGTGGCAACACCGAGATGGCGCCTTTTATCGCTGTTCGCTTCGAGACGTTACCGAGAATATTCCCTCAACGTTTCAAACAGAAGTGCTTAATAAAATGCGCGAGATTACTGGTTTACCACTTGTTGACCGGGTTTTAGTCACTGCTCAACGCATGCTACCTGGACAAGTGATAGGTATACACAGTGACCGACCATTATTAGGCTTCGAGATAGTTCGACTGGTCGTGCAGCTTAACAAGGAATGGCAACCTGAACATGGTGGTGTACTCCAATTATTCGCCTCACCAGAAAGTGCGGTGGTTTTTAGTGTTAATCCTGAGTACAACAAAGCCTTTGGCTTTATCCTGAATGAAGATTCCTATCATGGCGTCACTGAGGTCACTCAACCACGACAAACCGTGGTATTTAACTTCTGGCATGCAGCCAATACTCCCGAGCTTGCCGAGCATATCAAAACTTTATTTACTAATATTAAATTTTCTGAATTGCCAGCAGCACTCGATCCAGTTGCATCAGCGGCAGAATTAAATCTTCCCGAGCAAACAACTTTACATGCGGGCACTACTGCAATCGCACTTCAGCGTTGGGGCTATGATGAATCAACCCTAGTGACTGGATATTTGCATAGTGCAGGTATTTCTATCTGCGACACTCAAGATGCTGAGACCTACGCCGCTGTATTACTCGCTGATTGGGTTGCTTTTTTACATCGAAACTCATTTGATCTAGCTCAATGGCAGATTTTGCAACGTAATCTTCAAAGAAGAAAAGTTTTTCCGCGGCTAAAACCTACTTGGCAGCTTTGTTTTTAACGATCAAACCAACCTAACCCCCACCAAAGGCGTTCCACATGAAAGCAAGTGCACGAAATCAATTTACTGGTACTGTATGCAACATTGTTATTGGCGCAGTTAATGCAGAAGTGTTTATCTCTCTAAAAGGTGGCGAAACAATCATTGCTTCAATCACGAAAGATTCTCTTGAAACACTCGATATAAAAATAGGCATTGAGCTGCTAGCACTCGTTAAAGCTCCTCAAATTATTATTGTTTCAGACTTTGGTGACTACAAGGTCTCTGCTCGTAATCAATTAAAAACCACTATATCAGAAGTTAAAGCAGGCGCAGTTAACGCCGAAGTCATTATGGTATTAAAGGGAGGAGAAATCATTGCGGCCACTGTTACAAATGACAGTGTTGAAACCCTAGGTTTAAGAAAAGGCGCCGAAGTAACCGCTATATTTAAAGCGGGCGCAGTTATTTTAGCGAAAAAAAAACTAACGTCTTAATTGAATTGCCTTAACTTCAAGTTGTTTTTGGTATTCTTTTTTGTCAGTAGTCATGGGGGCTTT
>CAIVAH010000124.1 GCA_903903765.1 uncultured Methylococcaceae bacterium | reverse complement strand
TTGTAGTTACAGGGCTAAGTATGGGCTTTAAAATGCTAATGCGTTTGCCTGAGCCTCGTATGCGATTTCATTTGTTCATATTGAACATGCCTTTTGTTTCACGCTTTTCAAAGGGAATGAATACCGCAAGATTTACACGTACCTTAGCCATTTTAACGAACAGCGGCGTGGAATTATTGCAGGCACTGCAAATATCCAGTCAAGTGCTAACCAATAATGCCATGCAAAAAGCCGTAGAAGCCGCGTCAATTCGGGTTAGGGAAGGGCAGAGTTTAAACAAAGCTATGGAGGCAAGTGGATTATTTCCACCTGTCACGATTCATTTGGTTGCCAGTGGTGAGGCCAGTGGGCAGTTGCCAAAAATGTTAGCTAGCGCAGCGGATGATCAAGAGCGCGATATTCAGGCGTTAACTGAAATGACTTTAGGCTTATTTGAACCCATTTTAATTTTAGTCATGGGTTTAGTGGTACTGGCCATTGTGTTAGCCATATTATTGCCTATTTTTGAAATGAACCAATTGGTTAAATAACAATACGTTATGCCATTTTAGGTCTTTATTGTTTCTTACTTTTATTTTAAGGATTGATGTAGTGATGTCTTATAAAAAAAACCAAGGCTTTACGTTGATTGAAGTCATGATTGTTGTCGTTATCTTGGGGATTTTGGCTTCCATAATTGTGCCTAAAATCATGGGCAGACCTGATGAGGCAAGAGCAACCCGTACTCTGCAAGATATTAGAGCTATCACGGCAGCATTAGATTTATATCGCTTAGATAATTACAGCTACCCCACGACAGAACAAGGCTTAGAAGCCTTGGTCACTAAGCCAGCAAATTTGCCTCAAGGAACGCATTGGAAGCAAGGCGGCTATCTTGATCAAATGCCTGTGGATGCATGGGGGAAACCCTATCTTTATCTTAAACCCGGAATACATGGCGAGTTTGATCTTTATTCTTATGGTTCAGATGGGATTGAAGGCGGAGCTGAATCCGCTTCAGATATTACTAATTGGGTTAAAAAGTAAATTCGTTGAAGTAAAGTCAATCTATCTTAGGTAAACAACGCTAAGATGTGATAAGTCGTTATTTGATGCATGAACTTATGTAGTGGACTAGTAAATGAACAAAATCAGAGGTTTTACCTTGATTGAATTATTGATCGTTTTGGTTTTGATAGGTTTAATTACAGGTATGGCTATGCTATCAATGGGGACCGCTGATCCAAGAGACCAACAGAAACTAGAAGCAGATAGATTAGGTAAACTATTGGAATTGGCTACACAAGAGTCAATGGCTCGTGGTGAAGTGATGGGGGTAGAATTTTTTGAGAACGGCTATCGCTTTGCAGTAGTGAAAAAACAAAAATGGCAGCCAGAAGTGATTGATATGGTATTCAAAGAACGTGCTTTATTGCCACAAATGAGTTTGGCGTTTTCTATGAACCAACAAAATGTCTTTTTAAATAAGCACGTTGTGTCAGGTTCTGAGCCCAAACCACAGATTATTATCACACCGGATGGTGAAATGGATTTATTTCAGGTAAGTCTAAGTATGCAAAATAGCAATAGTACTTTTTTTCTGAATAATACCCAGCAAGATGGCTTAATAATGAGTAGTCAAGATAAACCATGAACAGTCCACATCAAACTAAATTGGTTAATGGCTTTACCTTATTGGAAGTGTTAATTGCGTTAGCCATTTTGGCCATTGTCATGGTGAGTGCCATTAAAATCACCGCAGATAATATCAATAATTTATGGTATCTCGAAAATAAAACCCTAGCGGCTATTGTTGCCAGTAATCATGCTGTGCAACTGCGCTTAGAGACTGATAAGCCTGAAACGGCTGATGGTTGGGATGAAATGGCTGGTCGACGTTGGTATTGGCAAATTAAACGTCACGTTTCAAATCTATCGGGTGTATGGAGATATCGTATAGAGGTGTTTCTCGAAGGGGATAAACAACCCTTGATTAGCTTACTAAGTGATATCGCTGACATCTGATGATTCTTTCTTGTGAGCCGAATGCTCAAATGACCAAAATAATTCCAATATCTAATGCAGCGCTTTCTAAGCAGCAAGGCTTTACCTTACTTGAGATATTAATAGCGCTAGCCATTTTTGCTGTCATGTCGATGATTGCGTATGCGGGTCTTGCTGCAATGTTAGATGCTAGGGCGAGTACAGTGCCTCGAGCGCAACAATTAGCACAACTGCAAACTACGTTATATTTACTCAATGAAGATTTAAGTCAAGTCATCAAAAGACCGATTAGAGATCAACTGGGTTCTTCAGAGCCTGCTTTTTCAATAGGACGGGGCAATGAAATATTGGTGTTTACCCGAACCGTTCCTTCATGGTTAGCTAATTCAAGTGAAACTAATTTATTAAGAGTGAGTTATAGCTTAGAAAAAGAGGCTTTATATAGACGTGTTTGGACCATACCGGATAGAACTCAGCAAACAGAATATCGACGTCGAAAACTTCTTGTTACGCAGGGCGTGACAATAAAAGGCTTTAGTGCAAAAACCAAGACTTGGGGGGAGGTAGTTGGTGAAATACCTCAGGCGCTTGATATTAGTTTTAAATTAGATGGACTGGGTAGTGTCCATCGTACATTTTTAATCCATTAATGAAATTTAGCGAACCTCCAAAAATTCGCTCTCAGGGCGGTATTGCATTAATGACTGTCATGTTAGTTCTATCCGTTGTTACTGTCGTTTTAGTCGCCATGTCCAGTGATAGGCAAATGGATATTCGTCGAACAGAAAATCAATTACGAACAATTCAGGCTTGGGAATATGTATACGGACTTGAGGCTTGGGCAGCTAAGCAACTTAACATTGATACGACGAATAACCTCTATGATGATTTATTCGATAAATGGAACAAACCCTTGACCTCAACGCCCATTCCAGAAGGTAATATTCAAGCTGAAATTGTCGATCTACAAGGTCGACTTAACGTGAATAATTTACTCATTGACGGCGAAGCCAGTGAAGAAGATATTCTTCGATTAAAGCGATTATTGATTATTTTAAAAATAAATACGGATCTAGTGGATGTCATGCTGGATTGGATAGATGCCGATATGGATTTAAGAACACCAAATAGCGCTGAAGACGAAACGTATAGCAAATTTACGCCTCCTTATCGAAGTGCAAATGTGCTATTTTCAGACGTTAGTGAGTTATTGCGTCTTAAGGGGATGACGATTAAGGATTATAAAAAATTACTTCCCTACATCTATGTTGCTGATGAACGAACCCCTATTAATATTAATACCGCAAGTGCGGTGGTTCTGAGAACTTTTGCTCCTGATATAACAAAAAACCAAGCAGAATCTTTATATAACGCGAGCGGTAAGCCGTTTAAAGAAATTGAAGAATTCTTAAAAGATGAAGCGATGGAGGGTATTGTTATTAACAAAGAAAGTATCAGTATTGCCAGTCATCATTTTTTATTATCAGGACAAATTGACATGGGAAAAAATGTTTTGATATTTGACTCACAGTTAAATCGTAATGATTTGGGTGAGGTAAAAGTGGTTAAGCGCTTACGCAAAGGGGTTAATGAATGACAAAAAAAATTATCGTAAGATGGCTTAAGCAAAATGATAAAAAGTTGGAATGGTTATTAGTCGATAACAGGCAACCTAAAGAGTTGCAGCAAGGAACCCTGCAAGACCTAGCGAAAAGTGCTGAAAACCAGTCCGTTACCTTGTTATTGCCTGCATCAGAGGTGTTGCTATTGGGTTTAGCACTGCCAGTTAAACGTAATAGTCAAATTAAAAAAGCGTTGCCTTTCGCACTAGAGGATTTATTGGTTGATGAAGTTGAAACGTATCATAGTGTTTGGCATAAACAGCCTGATGGTAAAGTTTATGTGGCATTAACGAATCATGACAAATTTATAGTCTGTCTGGCCAGTTTTGAAGATGCCGGCATTACAATTGAAAGTGTTTACCCTGAAAGTCTATGTTTGCCTTATCAAGAACACAGTTGCGCTTTAGTTATCGATGGTCAGCAGGCAATTATAAGACATGAAAAATACATAGGCGCTGGTTTTGATCGTGACATGCTGCCCATTTTTTTAGACAAGGTATTGATGGAAAATTCAGCGCTTAACATTATCAATAGTTGGTCAGTTGATGAGTTAAGTCTGGATAGTCAAGAGCATGCTATCGAGATAAATCATCATAAAGTTGATTCAATTTTACCCTTTTTAGCTAGTGGTGTTGCAACACTCGACAGTGCTTGCAACTTATTGTCAGGAAGTTTTGAGAAACAACATAAATCGGCGTGGCAGGGTAAAAAATGGCTACCTTCCATTGGGCTTATCGTTTTCACAGGTTTGCTACAAATGGGGTTTCTAGGTTACATCTACAGTCAAAAAAAATCTGAACTAGCCGTATTGGAAACGCAGACTCAGAATTTATTCAAACAAACGTTTCCAGAAGTAAAACGCATAGTGAATATCAAAGTACA
>CAIVAH010000123.1 GCA_903903765.1 uncultured Methylococcaceae bacterium | reverse complement strand
TTTATAAATATTGGGTTACGTGTGCTATTAAGGTTGATTAAAAAATTAGGGTATTGTTGCGAGCTATCAATATTAGCTTTAATTTTGAATGGTTTTGCTCCAAATATTGCCAATGCAACATTAGATGAAAATTCAGACTTTCCTGTCGTGGATAAGTTAAAGAAAGTTATTGTTTCTCTTGATAGTTCACAGGCTATAGTTGATGAAATTAAGGGAGTCTTAATAACAAGACAACATCCGTATTTAAAAAGATCTGACTTTCAGAATCGTGCTGAGGATCTGGCTAGATTATATGAGATGGCTGGGTATGAATTATTATGGGTGGCAAATCCCGCATCTGAAAAAAATACCGTTGAAGTGATCAACTTAATTAATACGGCAAAACAGAATGGTCTTAATCCTGATGATTATGAGTTAGATAATTTAAGGAATTTACAGGCAAAAGCTAAAATCACTGCATCTGATAATTACCAAGAATTAGTTTTGTATGATACTGCAATAAGTTTATCATTATTGCGATATTTGCATGATTTGCATTACGGTCGTATTAATCCAAAATCAATTAATTTTAATCTTAAATTAAGGGATAAAAAATTGATTGATATTCCTGAACTCATTAATAATGCGTCAAAAACATCTCACATTTCAGAGTTAGTGAAATTATCTGAACCACAGTTGAAGCAATATGAAAAATTAAAGAATGAATTGGCTACTTATAGCCGATTGGTGAGTAAAGAATTAAATTTTAATTTCCCTTTTGTAGAGAAAATAAATCCAGGTCAAAGTTTTTCTAGTGTAGAGTCATTAGCGCAATTATTATTGGCATTGGGTGATTTATCGAATGAGTATTCGACAGAATTTAAAGGTTCTACTATATACGCAGATAAATTAGTTGCCGGAGTTAAAAAATTCCAGTTGAGACATGGTATCGAATCAGATGGTGTTTTAGGTCAGCGTACGGTTGCGGAACTAAATGTATCAATTTTTGACCGAATCAGCCAACTTGAGTTAGCAATGGAGAGGTTACGTTGGTTACCTGAGTTGACTAATGGTGCCTCAATCATTGTGAATATTCCAGCCTTTCAGTTATGGGCTTTTGATGATGTTGATGAGATAAATGCGAATATGCCAAATATGCGCGTGGTCGTAGGTAAGGCTCTTAAAAATCAGACGCCTGTGTTAATGGCAGAGATGAGTTTTATCGACTTTATGCCCTATTGGAATGTTCCTTACAACATTGTTAAGAAAGAAATAGTGCCAAAACTAATGAGTAACCCTAGTTATCTAGAAAGCGAAAATATGGAAATGATTGCAACCGAAGAAGGCGGAACTAAAATTGTGCCTTTTTCTGGTGCTGCACTCGAAGGGTTACATCAAGGCAATATTAGAATAAGACAAAAGCCAGGACATAGAAATGCGTTAGGAAAAGTAAAATTTATGTTTCCTAATAAGCATGATGTTTATTTACATGATACCCCTTCTCATAGTTTGTTCAGTCGTGCACGTCGGGATTTTAGTCATGGATGTGTGCGTGTTGAAAAGCCTGATCAATTAGCTGAGTTTGTCTTAAGAAACCAATTAAGCAAGGACGCTATTGATGATGTGATGCAAGCACATAAGTCACGCAGAATTACACTTAAAAAATCTATCCCCGTGTTGTTTTTTTACACGACGGCTTTTATTGACCATAATGGTAATTTGAGTTTTTATGAGGATATATATGGATATGATCAGATTTTAAAAGCGGAGCTGAAGAAAATACAGGATGTTCCTGATCAAGTATTATTTTCTCCGCCTGCTGAAGTTGTTCCAACGGAAGCAGCAAATATTAATACGGTATTATCAAATTAGATAAAGTTTACCAAGTCCTAACATCTCCAGTATCTAGATGTACAAAATTACTATCTGGGTAATAACCAACTCCGCCTTTAGCCATACTGAGTGCCGCTTTCTTAATGGTTTTTGCTTCAAGTCTCTCAATTCTAATATCAATAGCGCGACCTTGAATATGAAAGCTATGTTCAGCAACGCCAGTATTATTTCGTCGTAAGTTGGCATTAGTAATAGGTGCTCTATAAGCAGAAACGACTTGTATCGGTTTGTTTATAGATAATTTTTTATTAAGTTCATAGAGTTGGTCTAATAAAGCAGTATCGATGGGATGAATTTCATTAGTATGATAATCACGTAGTAAGTGATTTATTTCTTTGAGTGCGCCTTTAATGTAATGACCTTGTTCAAAATAGGTTAACTTTAGTTTATCACCTGTTTGTGAGTGTACTAAGTGCAATGATTTACTTGGAATTATTTTTTTGGAAGTGCGTATAGGTTTTCTATTCAAAGCACTGTGGATAAGTCGTTTACTAACTTCTTTATGAGGGGGGTATAAGCGGCCATGGCCAAAATGTTGAGGGTCTTTCATAACTTTAGTTTTGGCCGATGCTAGTTCGGTGCCCATTACTGAAATAAGTGATCCATAAGCGAGTTTTTTAAGGAAATTACGCCTACCATACATCTCAATTTCTTCATTGTTGATAGTTTGTATAATATTAGTATCCATATTTAATTCCAATTTGACGCTATGGCTTAAGTATCCAATTTTAGTCTTAAAATAATCTTAAATTGTATAAAAAAATGTTAAATAAGTTGTATCAATATTTATATTGATGAAAACAATTGTTTTATGTGTTGATGTATCAGGCCTGATTCTGCTATATATATGCTGTAGTTGTGTGTAAATAACTTTTTCTAACGATATATTACTAACGGATAAAAAAAATGAGTAACAAAATCGTTAAGCCATCAACTTATTTAACAGAAGTTAAAGCATTGTCTGATCGTATTGTTAAAGCCCAACAGCCTATTCGTATATTAGATGCGATTAAATGGGATGATGGGATTAAACAAACTTTTTTTAATGAAAAATGTAAGAATCCGCCTAAAGTAACTATGGATTATTATAAAAATAGGTCTTTAGGTTTTGATACCGTGGATAAGAAACTAGAGTTTTATCAAATTGAGCGAGATTTGGTTCGTAAATTGGGGCAACTCAATCCACTTAGTGTGATTATGCGACGAATATGTCGAGAATATCAGGATGTTGTGAGTATGTTGGATGCGAGAGGGACACCTTTATTTTCTAATATATCCCAAGAATTATATGGTTCTTCGCAAGATGTTTTTCATGTCGGTGACCCTACTATCGCAGAATTAGGTAGTATGATGGAGTTAACATTAGATCCATTGATACAGTTAGATTGTGAGGAGCCTAAAACCATAGGTGCTAAAGAAGCTGTCCAGATTCTTAATGAAAAAATAGAAAACGTTTTTCCTGGAGATGGGCTTCGTGCGATGTTAAGTGATGGTATTATTGCCGATGCCGCAGCGGGCACAGATTATATTAAGTTACGTTCGGATGCGATGTTTAATATGCGTGACTTAAGAGTGCTTGAGGTCCATGAAATTTGGGTGCATTTAGGCACCACGCTTAATGGATTAGCTCAGCCTTATTGTACTTTTCTGGGTAAAGGTCCCCCCTCAGCCACCGTTACTCAAGAGGGCTTGGCTGTATTGATGGAGATTTTAACCTTCAGCTCTACACCACATAGATTAATGCGCTTAATTAATCGAGTTCGCGCCATTACTTTAATAGAAGAAGGCGCTGACTTTATGGATATATTTAAGTTTTTTCAAGAGAAAGGCTTAGATGATGAAGATAGTTATGCTTTTACTAGTCGTGTTTTTAGAGGAACCACCTATAATGGTCTACCTTTTACAAAGGATTTAACTTATATAAAGGGCTTCGTTCTTACTTATAATTTTATGAGGTTAGCTGTCATAAAAGGTAAGCCAGATCGTATACCTTTATTATTTTGTGGCAAGACTATGATTGAAGATATGAAAGTATTGGCCGATTTGGTGGAAGAAGGGACCGTAATTGCACCGCATTTTCTGCCGCCGCAGTTTAAAGATCTGATGGGATTAGCGGCTTGGTTAAGTTTTAGTCGGTTTATGACTTCTTTAAACTTTAGGCAATTAGAACAGGATTACGCCAATATTCTTTAAGGGGTAGGGTTTGGGGAGTTGATTTTAGAATCAATTTAGTATCGTTTTACAGAAGTTAATGCTATAAAAATCTACACTTTTTTAAAGGGTGTAGATGTCAAGTGTTATAAAATTACGTATCAATGAAAGATAAATTTATCAGTTTTTTTAATGCCTTAAGCAAAGATGAGCAGCAAGTTTTGCTTGTGTTATCTGTGGTGTATGCGCCAATTGTACAGACAAATTTACAAGCTTTACTAAGGTTACTTGCCAATATTGAACCAAAGAAAATAGCACTGATTGATAGGCATTTAGCTGAAAAGTTATATCAATCAGGTGCGCTTTTAGTCAATGTAGATGGTTGGCAATGTAGTAAAAAAATAGCAGAACATTTAATGCGGATAGCAATAAATGAACCTTGGTTTAATAAATTAGTGCAGTTTTTAATAGCCCAGCCTAGTTATTATTATCCGGCTAGGTTAGATGTTTTTCATGCTATCAAACAATTACGTATTTTTTTATATCAAGAAAATGTTGTGGCATTTTCGGCAAACATTGATTATTTTTATAACTCCTACCCGCAGCAATTTTCTGAGGTTATTAGCGATATATTCTTTAATGAGTATCAATCTCATTGGTTTAGCGCTTTACCGGATGAAATTAAAAGTACGGTTTTAAAATACTATCTGAAAGATAGTTATTTTTATCTCATTGATGATTCATTTCAATATAAACTTCTAGAGTCATTCTTTGGTAAAAAGAGACATAAAAATCAAAATATTGTTCACGTTATATTGGCTGAGCGTTTAGTCAGAGGCGTATTTAAAGACGCAGAAGCTTGGTTGACGGGTGATTATTCTTTTGAAGGACTAAAATTATTAGCGACATTAAGGTTTTTAGAAAATAAAAATGATGAGGCAATTGTTTATTTTCAGACAGCTCTGAAGGTGTTAAAAAAAGAAACAGGTAAACGAAATGTTGTGATTGATGGTATTGAAGGTTATTTTTACAATTTAGCTTTACTTAAAAGTCGACAGTCACCTAATTTAGTTTTATTAAGACAGCATTTAAAAACTGTCGTAAAGCATGGAACCCTAAATGCTTTTAGCGGTTTAAATTTAATGCTCATAGATGTACTTGATATTTATCAAGGTAGATTGGTTTTAGATAATAGTAAGTTTTTATTACCTAAAAGAGCATCAGCGTATGAGCATTTGTTTCAGGGACTGTTTTTATATTGGTTATCAGATTTGGATGTTATTACACAAGGTGATAGTGATCAGTTTGCAAACAAATTAGCTGATGATTGTCAAAGGGCGCAACAACTAAACTATGTTTGGTTTGCTTCTTTAAGCTCGGCTTTTTTGGCTAGAATTGAATATAAAAATGAAGCCTGTCAGGAAATCTACAATCAGTATGCTCAACTACCCTTTGTTGAATTGATTGATTTGTTACCACAAGTATCATCTTGGCAGAGAGCTTTAGATGCATTAACCCAATTAACTAATCAAACAGACAATTCTGCACAAAAAGAATTGCGAATCATTTGGTCATTAAAGCTACAAAAAGATAAGATTAGTATAGAACCCAAGGAGCAACGATTAGGTGTAGGTGGCCGCTGGACAAAAGGTCGAGCGATAGCTTTAAAAAAACTGCATAACAATATTGATGAATTCGACTATTTATCAGAACAAGACAAACGGATATGTGCACACATCCAGATCATTAAAGAAAATGATTATTATGGCTATTCATCAAGAGAAAAATATATTTTATCGAACTTTGCTATTACTGAATTAGTAGGTCATCCTGCGGTATTTTGGTCTAATCAGGAAACAAATAATCATTCTATTGATATTAAAGTATTTGAGCCACAATTATTGGTTAAAGAAATACAAGATAAATTACATATTTCTATAATACCGCCTATTACTCAAGAAAAAATAACCCTGCAGAAAACGGCAAATAATGGTTTGCAGGTTTATGTGGTTACTGATTCACATCGACAAGTCGCCGAGATATTAGGTCAAGAGGGCTTGGTTGTTCCTTTATCTGCGCGACAACAGGTTATCGATTCTATTTCTTCTATTGCATCCATGTTAACGGTGCAATCTGATATTGGTGGTACATCTAACTCTGCAACAACCGTTGAAGCGGATAGCCGTCTTCACATTCATTTACAGCCCGTAGGTCAAGGTATTCAGATTGATATATTTGTACAGCCTTTTTTAGAGGGTGGGCCTCTCTATATACCTTGTTCTGGCGGTTCAACTGTTTTGGCTGAAATAGAGGGTAAGCAATATCAGACGACGCGAAATATTGATCTTGAAAATCAATATTTAACTCAAGTTATAGAGCAATGTCCCGAGTTGTATTCGGTCAAAGAGCCTAGGTGGAAGTTGGATGATGCTGAATCGTCTTTAGAAGCATTGTTGCAACTGCAAAACTTAGGTGATTATGCGTTATTGGAATGGCCGAAGGATAAAAAAATTAAGTTAAGTCGTGAAACGGGATTATCACAAGCACAGTTTTCAGTTCGTAAAGAAAAAGATTGGTTTAGTGTCGAAGGTAATGTCGAGGTCGATAATGGCGAAGTGTTGGATATGCAACGTTTGATGAGCTTATTAAACGGCACGACTAGTCGGTTTTTACAACTGGAGGATGGGCAAATAATCGCGTTGACCCGCGAATTAAGACAGCGTTTAGATGATCTATCGGGTATGGGTGAGCTTCATGAAGATAAAGTTCGCTTCCATCCATTAGCTGCGTTGGCATTAGATGAAATTACTTCAGGTATGGCTGTTACAGCTAGTCAACCATGGTTAGATCAGCTTAAGTGTTTAAATGAAATGGGGGATTTAAGTTCAAAAGTCCCCTCCACATTAAAAGGCGAGTTACGTGATTACCAATATGAAGGTTTTCAGTGGATGATGCGTTTGGCGCATTGGGGTGCTGGAGCTTGCTTAGCGGATGATATGGGTTTAGGTAAAACGATACAGTCTATTGCGCTAATATTAGCTAGAGCGCCCAAAGGGCCGACCTTAATATTAGCGCCAACCTCAGTGTGTATCAATTGGTTGGAAGAGGTGCAACGTTTTGCACCCACTTTAAATGTTCATCAATTCGGCGCGGGTGATAGACAAGAAATGATCGATAATGCGGGGCCATTTGATTTGATAGTATCTAGTTATGGTTTGTTACAAACCGAGGCTGATCGACTAGTAACAAAACAATGGCATACCTTAGTGGCTGATGAGGCTCATGCCATCAAGAATGCTGTAACAAAACGTTCAAAAGCCGCTATGGCATTACAAGCCGATTTTAAATTGATTACGACGGGCACACCGATTGAAAATCACCTGGGTGAATTATGGAATCTTTTTAACTTTATTAATCCAGGTTTACTAGGATCATTACAAGGCTTTAATCAACGTTATGCACAGGCTATCGAAAATAATAAAGATCATGAGTTACAGCAGCGCCTCAGAAAATTATTAAGACCTTTTATATTGCGCCGTCTTAAAACTGACGTGTTAACAGAGTTACCGCCAAGAACGGAGGTGACTCTGCATGTTGAGTTAAGTTCGGATGAGCGTGCATTTTATGAAGCCTTGCGTAGAGATGCTATGAATGCTCTGCTTTCTAGTAATGACAGATCTGAACATAAGCAGCTTAAAATTTTAGCGGAAATAATGAAGTTAAGGCGAGCCTGTTGTCATCCTAGTCTTGTGATGGAAGGCAGTACTTTGAGCAGTTCAAAACTGCAAGCTTTTGAAGAGTTAGTCGATGAGTTGTTAGCCAACAATCACAAGGCCTTGGTATTTAGTCAGTTTGTTGGGCATTTGAGTATCATCAGGCAATTGCTAGATAAAAAAGGTGTTGCATATCACTATCTAGATGGTTCAACGCCCGTGCCTAAGCGAAAAATTGCGGTTAACTCATTTCAGGCCGGTGATGGCGATTTGTTTTTAATTAGTTTAAAAGCAGGGGGGACAGGTTTAAATTTAACGGCTGCTGATTATGTTATTCACATGGATCCATGGTGGAATCCAGCGGTTGAAGATCAGGCATCTGATCGTGCTCATCGAATGGGACAAATGCGACCAGTGACAGTCTATCGATTGGTTGCAAAAGATACTATCGAGGATAAGATTGTAGAATTACATAAGCATAAGCGGGATTTGGCTAGTAGTCTGCTAGAAGGCGGTGAGGTGAGTGGTAAGATGTCTATAGAAGAAATGATGGAGCTAATCAAAGATATTGTCTAGGGTTAGTTTATTGTCGTGTATTGAGGAGATATGCTTAATGAAAAAAGTAAAGATTAAAACGTTAGAAAAGCTGCTGGTCAGTGTAATATTCATAGCATCAATTAGTTATGGTAATGGTTGTGTTGCTCAGGGTACTGTAGAAAGGTTAACTTTACTAGAAAAACAAGTTGACTTACCTAGCGAGCAAGTAAATTCAAAAGTAATGCGCGTTAAATTTTCACCAGGATTTAAAACGCCTTGGCATACTCATGAGGGACCTGGTCCACGTTATGTGTTAAAGGGAGAGTTAACAGTGGTTGAAAATGGTAAAACCAATGTCTATAAGTCTGGCGATGTATTTTGGGAGACAGGCGCTTTAATGTCAGTCGAAAACACCGGTGGTGAATTCGCTGAATTGCTAATTTTTGAGTTGGACCCCGTAAAAAAGTAGTCTTATTACCCTTCAAAATAAAACCTTAAACTATTTGTGGGTCGGTTTAAGGTTTTTTCTTTCTGATAAGTGCTCAATGGTTGAGTGTTTGTTAATACCTCTAGTGCATCACTTTTTTGTGTGTCATACCAAATCATGGGCTATAGTTGGACAAAATTAATTTTTGTACAGCTTAGTTGGACAAAAATGTAGATTTAAAAATTATTTATTATAAAACAATATCTTAATTTGTTTGTATCACCTATAAAACCTATGATTAAGATGGTTTTTATGGCTTATTTTGTGATAAATAAAATATTTGTACATGTTTTGTAAAACTTTACTTTGACAATGCTGTTTCTTATTGTTACATTATTGTGAAATGATTAGTAAACAAAAGAATACAGATATAGCTAATCATATTAAAACAGAGTAGTAGCAATCGTGCAGACTGGGTGATTGAGGCTACTGAAATAATTATAAGAACATGTTTGCGAGGGTTAAGTGCTATGGCTTATTTAAATACACAGTTTTCAAAACAAGAATTAACTTATGTTGTCGATAGTGCAGCATTACCTAAAGTGCAGCCTAAGTTAAAAAATATCGATTCTGTTGAGATAGCTGAAAATAGTAATTTTTATATTGCTAGTCAGCTTAAAGATGAAAAGCAAAAATTAATAACCGCAATTGCTCAATTCCCCGTAACAGCTTTATGGATATTGAATCAATACGAACAAACAGAAAATATCAGTGCGTTAGATGAAGATGGTCTTCAGGATGCAGAGTTTATTAATGAATTAACAGCAGTGCGTCAGTGTTTTGATGTTTTAGTTGATAAATATAATTTAGAAGCAAGCAGTGGCGTAATTAAACAAAACTTAATCAATGCTTTGCATGAGTTTCCATTTACTTTTTCTGATTTAACCAAATTAGTTGATTTGATCGTATATGCTTATAAATATAGAGGTCTTTGCTACCAAGCTAATGCTAGTCATGGTCCTAAAAAATCAGATTTAATTATCAAAAGATTGGAAGGCATCAACAGAAGAAGTACGGTCAATCAAACTAAACTAAGTGAATTGATTGCTAATTATGACGAACAATTTTTGTTCTTATCAAGCACAGATATGCACAAATATTTTGCTGAAGTGGTATTTGCAGAAAACCGTTGGTTAGATTTAAGGCAACAAATTGCCACTGCCAATTCAAGACTTGTATTGTTTATTGCAAACCAATATAAAGGCAATTTTTTAGACTTTGATGATTTGGTTCAAGAAGGCCATACCGGCTTACTTAAAGCAGTTGATAAGTTTGATTTTAGATTGGGTTTTCAGTTTTCAACTTATGCGGGATATTGGATAAGACAGGCGATATCAAGAGCCTTGTCTCGTAACGAACGTGTGGTAAGAGTACCTTGCGGACAAGTTGCAAACATAAACAAAGTATTTCGTAGCAAAGATCAATTTTTATGTAAAGAAGGTAGAGAACCTAGTGCTAAAGAATTAGCCGAAATTACTAAGCTATCAGTTGATGAAGTTAACAATTTATTAGCTATTTCTCAATCAGCAACTGCTTTAGAAGGTTATGAGGACGAAGGTGAGGTTGCTTTCGCACCGATTGATTACATAGAGCAAAATGTTTTTACCTCATCTTATAAACAAATTGCTAAAACTGATCTAGAAAATCTGCTTTCCAAAGCAATTACTAGTTTAAATACGCGAGAAGCTAAAGTGATTTGCAGTCACTTTGGTGTTGATGTTGATGATGCTATGACCTTACAGGAAATAGGTGTTGAACTTAATTTAACCCGCGAGAGAGTTCGCCAAATTCAGGTGATTGCTCTTGAGAAAATTAGACGTAATTTAGGGGAAGAGTTAGAGGTTTTTTTATAATGTACAAAGTTGTTAAAGATAGATAAGATGAAATCCTACGCTATAAGTAGGAAAGAATGATTTAAGACTGATGATAGGGTAACGTGGCAACATCAAGTTTTGAATAGTGATTTAGGTAAACCCAACGCTACTATTGATCTTTATTTAAGATCAGGAGATTAAAAGATGAAAAAATACATACTCAATACACTTCTTTGGAGTGTTGTTTTAGCCGGTGCCTTTTTAATATTCAACCGCGTGAATAGTTCTCCGCCGGTTGATGATTCAATCGCGTATTCAGACTTTATTGTTAAAGTAAAAAATAAACTCGTTGATCGAGTAGAAATGACGGGATCAATGATTAAGTTGCGTACCAATGATGGTCAAAACTTAGAAACATACAATCCTAACGATCCGCATTTAATTGATGATCTATTAAGCGCAGGTGTGCAAGTTAGAACTAAGCCACCCGCACAGCAATCATTAATGATGCAAATGTTTATTTCATGGTTCCCGATGTTGCTATTAATCGCTGTATGGATTATCTACATGCGTAGAAGTCAAGGCGGTGGCATGGGTGCAAATGGCTTTGGTAAAAGTAAAGCCAAGTTGCTCGAAGAAGATAAATTGACCGCTACATTTGCAGATGTGGCCGGTTGTGAAGAAGCTAAAGAAGAAGTAACAGAGTTAGTTGACTTTTTAGCGGATCCACAAAAATTCCAAAAATTAGGTGGCAAAATTCCCCGCGGTATCTTAATGGTAGGCCCTCCAGGTACTGGTAAAACTTTATTAGCTAGAGCAATTGCGGGTGAAGCCGGTGTTAAATTCTTCACAGTATCGGGTTCTGATTTTGTAGAAATGTTCGTCGGTGTAGGTGCTTCGCGAGTTAGAGATATGTTCGCTCAAGCTAAAGAACATGCACCTTGTATTATCTTTATTGATGAGATCGATGCAGTAGGTCGTCAACGTGGCGGTGCTGGCATGGGTGGCGGTAATGATGAAAGAGAGCAAACACTTAACCAATTACTCGTAGAAATGGACGGTTTTACCGGGAACGAAGGTGTGATTGTTATCGCGGCGACTAACCGTTCTGATGTACTTGATAAAGCCTTATTAAGACCGGGTCGTTTTGATCGTGAAGTCAATGTAGGTTTGCCAGATGTTAAAGGTCGTGAACAAATATTGAATGTTCACATCAAAAAAGTACCGGCTGCTAATGATGTAAATTTAAAAGATATTGCTAGAGGTACACCAGGGTTTTCTGGTGCAGAGTTGGCTAACGTAGTTAACGAGGCCGCATTATTCGCTGCTAGATCTAATAAGACCAAAGTGAATATGAGCGATCTTGAAAAAGCTAAAGACAAGATACTCATGGGTGCTGAAAAACACACCATGGTAAT